>NZ_JAWHNU010000016.1:57119-102176 GCF_032582135.1 Pseudomonas syringae group sp. J309-1
ACTCACCCGCGCCCGGCCGCCGAGCCCCCAGGTACCCCGCCCAGCGATGCGTGCGTGTCACCCAACCCCCCATCGCCGGCCTCGTAACCTCGGTGAGCGCCTACAGGTCGAATATTTGCTGCACGACAGTCAGGACACCAGGGCATTTTATGTATAGCCAATAGCTACCAGTCAAAGACCACCCACCCAAAACAGTGCATTTATACGACAATAAACACTCAGTCGACTCTATCAACTTGCAAGTTCTAAATTTTTAATACCGCTGGTCAACTTTCTGGAACGGTACTTCTTTTCAATTGCTCTCTTTCCTGTGGCCACAAAGATGACCACACAGCCGTTTTGGCCAAGATAAAGTTGAGGAATAACTCCATGTTTTTACATAACCGACGTTTGCAATACACCGTGCGCGTGGCAAGACCAAACCCGGGTTTGGCGAATCTTCTGCTTGAGCAATTTGGTGGAGCTCAAGGTGAACTGGCGGCAGCAGCGCGCTACTTCACTCAAGCCCTGGCCGAAGAAGATCCAGGCCGTAAAGACTTGCTGATGGACATCGCCACTGAAGAGCTGAGCCACCTGGAAATCATTGGCTCGATCATCTGCATGCTGAACCGTGGCGGCAAAGGCCAACTGGCTGAAGGCGTACAGGAAGAAGGCGAACTGTATCGCGCTATCAACGGTGCCGGTAACGATTCGCACATCACCAGCCTGTTGTATGGCGGCGGCGCGCCACTGACTAACTCGGCCGGCGTGCCATGGACTGCCGCTTATGTCGACACCATCGGCGAACCAACGGCGGACTTCCGTTCCAACATTGCCGCCGAAGCACGGGCCAAGATTGTGTATGAGCGCCTGATGAATGTGACTGACGATCCAGGTGTCAAAGAAGCGCTGGGCTTCCTGATGACTCGGGAAATTGCTCACCAGAAGTCGTTCGAAAAAGCACTGCACTCCATCCAGCCTAACTTCCCGCAAGGCAAGTTGCCCGGCATGCCTGAGTTCACCAACGTGTACTTCAACCTGTCCACTGGCGGCCCGGATGTGCGCGGCCCATGGAACGAGGGTGAAGAGTGGGAATACGTCGAATCGCCAGAGCCTGCGGTGGATGGTGGCGACGGTAGTGCGTCTGTCGTGTTGTCAGATGAAGATGAAGATGTGCTGCTTGATATGAAAACCCGAACCATGTCCGATCCGGAGTCCAACCCGATCACTGCGGCTGATCTGGGCTCAGGTTTCGTGCAAGGCAAAGACGCTTGATCGTTTGAACAATCGCTGGCCCAAACCCCGAACTGATAAGGAGGTAACCATGGCTTTAACTGGACATTCGCCCCGACAGGATCTGGAGACACTTGAGACTGCACCCGCTGTATTTGACTCAACGCTAAAACGTTTTGATCAGCAGGCCGTTATTCTCAAACGTGGTTTTCAGGTGAACCAGACCTTGAAGAGTCTGCGAACGCTTGGGCAACTGACCCGAGAACTTCAGTCGCATTCAACCAGTGGTTATGCGGCAATCAGCTATCGGGCGGGTAAATAGCCAGAGTCGCTGCCCCAGAGTAAACACCCCCAGAGTAACAACCAGTGAAGCACCGCAAAAAAAGAGCAGGCTCCTCAGCGGGGGCTTGCTCTTGTTTTTTCTGCACTGCCTGGAAGGCATCAGGCGGTATAACGGTGCGGCCGATGGTTCACCGCGATGATCAGGTTCAGCACGATGGCACCGGCGATGGATGCCAACAGTATCGGCAGGCTGACGAGGTAGAGCGAACCCAGCACCACGAGTACGTCTACAACCATCTGCAACTTGCCTGCGCGCAGACCAATGCGGTCTTGCAGGTACAGCGCTAGAATATTGATACCGCCCAGGCTTGCCTTGTGCCGGAACAAAACGATGAACCCCAGGCCCATCATGATATTGCCGAATAGCGCTGCGTAGATCGGCTGCAACTGGTCGATATGGATGAACCGCGCGTGCAGTTCGGAGAATATCGACACCAGCGCCACCGAGCAGAAGGTCTTGATAGTAAACGCCCAACCCATTCGGCGGATGGCCAGGTAATAGAACGGCAGGTTGATCAGAAAGAATGCCACGCCGAATGACAAATGGGTCGCATAGCTGATCAGGAACGCGATCCCGGCGCTGCTACCGGTCACACCGCCCACCTGACGCAGCATCATCACCCCAAAGGACACCATCAACGTGCCAATGACGATCGCAAATATGTCTTCGAACATGGAGTGCTTGACGGTCTGAGTGGCGGCGATCTGGGTCATGACGAACTCTTGAAAAGTGTAAGGACGAATAGCTGGCCAACAGAAAACCGCCAACCAAAGCGCGCACAGATTACCCAATAAAAGATCGATGTGCGCGCTAAATAGATAGATATGCGTATATCACGCACTCACAAGCATAAAATGCACTGTTTATGCGCCGGATCGCACTGCCGTGGTGCATATTCACACGCTTGCCAAATAGCCCACCGTTGCCGGGATGAATGGAAATCCCTTGAGTGCGAATTCATTCGCGAAGGCGGTGTGTCAGACGCAGATGTTTTGCCGGATAAACGCCTTCGCGAATGAATTCGCTCCCACGAAAAACAGTGCAGTCAGATATTTACGCGGTGAAAACACATCCCTGTGGGAGCTAATTCATTCGCGAAGGCGGTGTGTCAGACGCAGATATTTTTGCCGGATAAACGCCTTCGCGAATGAATTCGCTCCCACGAAAAACAGTGCAGTCAGGTGTTTTTGCATGAATACACATTGAAATAGGGGCAGATAACGACCCCGCAACAATGGCAGCGACGGTGATTGTCAGGCAGGATTACGGCCGCCTTATGACTTAACTTTCGAGTTCTGCCCTCCATGAATAATAAGAAACTTTGCATCACCGCTACCCTGCTGCTGGGACTCTCCGGCACCGCCCTGGCTGACGATTCAGGCTCGCATCTGGACAAGGTGCTGCAGTCCGGCGAGCTGGCTGTCTGCACCACGGGTGATTACAAGCCCTATACCTTCCTGCGCGAGGATGGCGAATATGAAGGCATCGACATCGAAATGGCCCGCTCGCTGGCGCAGAGCCTTGGCGTGAAGGTGCAGTGGGTGCCGACGACCTGGAAAACCCTGATGCCGGACATGCTGGCCGGTAAATGCGACGTGACCATGGGCGGTGTTTCGGTGACGCTTGAACGCCAGAAGAAGGCGTTCTTCAGCAACACGCTGGACGTTGACGGCAAGATCCCGTTGACCCGCTGTGAAGATCAGGCGTTGTATCAAACCATCGAGCAGATCAACAAGCCCTCGGTACGCCTGATCGAGCCAGCCGGTGGCACCAATGAAGCGTTTGTGCGCGCCCACCTGCCTGCGGCGCAACTGGCCTTCCACGACAACAAGACGATTTTCCAGCAACTGCTGGATAAGAAAGCCGACGTGATGATTACCGATTCGTCCGAGGCGCTGTATCAGCAGAAACGCATGCCCGGGCTGTGTGCGATCAACCCGACGCGCTACATGCAATACGGCGAGAAGGCCTATCTGCTGCCACGGGACGACACCACCTGGAAGGCCTATGTCGATCAATGGCTGCACCTGAGCAAGGCAACCGGGACGTATCAGACCGTGGTCAGTCATTGGCTGGCGGTGCCGGGGCAGTAAGAAGAGCGTTCATCTGTAGGAGCTGCCGAAGGCTGCGATCGCGGTATGTCAGGATAAATGCTTCGCAGCCTTCGACAGCTCCTACAGGGTTTGAGTGGTTGCGCACTTGCGCGACATGGCTCCGTTCTTGCTTTGTCCGCAGCATCACTCCAACCCTCGAGCTTCTCCTCCTATGAAAAACATGAAACACAGCGCTACCGCCGCCCTGCTTTTCGGGCTGTCGGGTTTTGCCCAGGCACAGGAACTGCCGTCGCATCTGGACAAGGTGTTGCAAGAGGGAAAACTCGCGGTGTGCACCACCGGTGATTACAAGCCGTATTCTTTCCTGCGCGAAGACGGTGAGTACGAAGGCATTGATATCGAACTGGCCCGCTCTCTGGCGCAAAGCCTCGGGGTGAAGGTGCAATGGGTGCCGAGCACCTGGAAGACGCTGGTCCCGGATATGGTCGCCGAGAAGTGCGACATCGCCGTGGGCGGGATTTCGGTGACACTGGAGCGCCAGAAGAAGGTGTTCTTCAGCAGCACGCTGGACGTCGATGGCAAGATTCCACTGGCCCGTTGTGAAGATGTGGCGCTTTATCAAACCCTCGAGCAGATTAACAAGCCGTCTGTACGCGTAATCGAACCGGCCGGTGGCACCAACGAGGCCTTCGCCCGTGCCTTCTTGCCGAATGCGCAGTTGGCGTTCCACGACAACAAAACCATTTTCCAGGAGCTACTGGATAAAAAAGCTGACGTGATGATCACCGAAGCTTCCGAAGCGCTCTACCAGCAGAAGCGCATGCCGGGTTTGTGTGCGATCAACCCGACCCAGTCTCTGCAATACGGTGAGAAAGCCTATCTGCTGCCACGTGGCGATGTGGCCTGGAAAAGCTATGTCGATCAGTGGCTGCACTTGAGCAAAGCCACCGGTGCTTATCAGAAAGCAGTGGGTAACTGGCTGGCAGTGCCGGGGCAGTAAAACCCGAAAAACCGGTAGGAGCGAACTTGTTCGCGAGAGGCTTGACGCGGTGTATCAGACACGCTGCCTCGCCAACAAGTTGGCTCCTACCGGTTTGGTGTCTATTGCAGGCCACAGTTATGTCAAAGACACTACGACGTGCTTCTGACCTGTCGGACCTGCCAGATGAAAACCAACAAAACCATCACCCGTGCGTTCTGTGTCGAGCTCCAGGAGGAGTTGTCGATCAGTGCTGCGCGCCGGGAATACTTTTCTCAGGAAGAACCTCGGCAGCGTTTTGAGTTTCTCTGTTCGAGCGAACCCTGTCGCAGACTCGGGGCGAAGATTACGGGCGTGCGTTACGACGTGAAGCCGCAGGACAATCCGACGTTTGTGTCTGCTCACTTTCGCGCTAACCCGCACTCCGATCATCATCCCGATTGTGAGTGGATCGATGAGCAGGCAGAAGAAAATCAGCCGCCCGCTGATAGCGAAGAAACCGAACCACAGACGCGCATCCGCAAGGCCAAACGCAAGCTGGATGACTATATCGACGTCTTTGATCCAGCCATCAAGACGCCGGGCGCAGCAAAAACCAAAGAAGCCAAACCTGCTGCTGTTGCCGTAGAGGCAGCGGATGAACCTATTTCCGTTAAGGCTCCAGCAGCAAAGCCTCCTCGCGACAGCGAAACCCGCACCAACAACCTTGAACGTCTGGTCGACAGCTATCGCCAGGCCAAAGCGCAGTTATCCGCCGATGACTTCAAGCTGCTGACCCTGAAGATTCCTGGCCAGGGCGAGCTGACGCTGCGCTCCTACTTCCGGCATATCAAATACGCGAAGCTGGGCGATAACGGTCGGGTGCTATACGGCGGCGGTCTGGTGGAGCGCTATGGGCTGGGGTTCAAGTTCAAGTTCTTCGACCGGCTTGAGGGCAAGCTGGTGACGCTGTATGTGTCGCCTGCGCAGATGAAAGCCTACCGCTCCAGCCGATACATCAGCGAACTGCTGAGCCATGCCGAAGAGGTGAAATTCTTTACGGTGTATGCGCTGGGCGAAGTGAGCGAGAGCCCGTCGGGCAAGAGCCTCAGTTTGAGCGTGGAAGACTTGCGGCACCTGGTGATAGTGCTGGGGCCGGCGAAGGAGACAGATTCCACGAAATAACGGAGATCTGTAGGAGCTGCCGAAGGCTGCGAAAGCGGTCTGTCTGACACAGCCTCGTTCGCAGCCTTCGGCAGCTCCTACAGGTTTACATCAAACCTTGACGATCCAGCCTGCTGGCGCTTCAACGTCACCGGACTGTACGCCGGTCAGTTCTGCGTAGAGCTTGCGGGTCACCGGGCCGACCTCGGTTTCGCTGTGGAACACATGCAGCTTGTCGTTGTACGAAATCCCGCCGATTGGCGTAATCACCGCAGCAGTGCCGCAAGCGCCGGCTTCTTTGAAGTCCGAGATCTTGTCGATAAACACATCACCTTCCACGACCTTCAGGCCCAAACGGCTCTGCGCCAGTTCGATCAGCGACAGGCGAGTGATGCCCGGCAGCACGGAAGGCGACTTGGGGGTCACAAACACGTCATCGTGAGTAATCGCAAAGAAGTTAGCCGAGCCGACTTCTTCGATCTTGGTGTGGGTTTGCGGATCCAGATAAATGGCATCCGCGAAGCTCAGTTTCTTGGCTTCGGAACCTGGCATCAGGCTGGCGGCGTAGTTACCGCCGACCTTGGCTGCGCCTGTGCCTTGTGGCGCTGCGCGGTCATAGCCGGAGATCACGAAGTTGTTCGGCTTCAGACCACCTTTGAAGTAGGCGCCAACCGGAATGCAGAAGATCGAGAAAATGAACTCGGGCGCAGTACGCACGCCGATGTTGTCACCCACGCCGATCACGAAGGGACGCAGGTACAGCGCGCCGCCGGAACCGTAAGGCGGGATGAAACGCTCATTGGCAGCAACGACTTTCTTGCAGGCTTCGATGAATACGTCAGTCGGCACTTGCGGCATCAACAGGCGACCACAGCTGCGCTGCATGCGCAGGGCGTTCTGGTCAGGGCGGAACAGGTTGATCGAGCCGTCCTTGCAGCGATAGGCCTTCAGGCCTTCGAAACACTGCTGGCCGTAGTGCAGCGCGGTGGAGCCTTCGCTGATGTGCAGCACGTTGTCTTCAGTCAGCGAGCCTTCGTCCCATGCGCCATCGCGCCAGTGAGAGAGGTAGCGCATATCAGTTTTGATGTAGTCGAAACCCAGAGTGTCCCAATTAATGCTGTCGTGACTCATAACGCCCTCTTTCATTTAGCGGCTGCCTGGACGAATCAGGCAATGGCCGTATTCTGCCAGATCATCCGCGGCTTGCGGCCTCAAATACGCATAAACCTTGATACACCTTCAATCTGACGAATTCTCTCCACCGGCGTCAGGTGTCAGGCAATCGGTGAACAGCTTGTGCAGCGGCAGATCGCGCTGGCTACGGCGCATCATCAACACCACTTCGCGATGAAAGGTCAGGTCGCCCAGGCTGATGACCCGCACCCTGGCTTCGCGCTCCAGCCAGAGCCCGGCCCGAGGTATCAGGGAAATGCCCAAACCGCTTTCGACAAACTTGACGATAGCGTCCAGCTCGTCGAGTTCCAGCGCGACGTGCACCTCGATCTGCTGCTCACGCAAAAACCGCGTGACCTGACGTCCACCGAACGAAGCGCGGTCGTAGCGCACGTGCGGCTGCCCGGCCAACAGCTTGAGTGGATCGGTCTCGTCGACATCCAGCGGCACAATCAGCACAAAGGGCTCGGTTTCCAGCACCTGCACATGCAGTTCTTTGGGCAACTCGAAGGGCGGCTTGATAAGGATCGCTACGTCTAGCTCACCCGCGTCCAGCTGACTCAGCAGGTTGAGCGACACGCCAGGCACCAGCTTGGCCTCCACCGCCGGTGCGCGACGCCTCAGCCTTAACAACGCTTGAGGCAGAAATCCGGTTTGCGCGCTGGCAATCGCGCCAATCTTCATTTCGCCGCGATACTCATCCGGGTCCACCGGCGTCGACATGCGATTGAACAGCTCGAACATTTCTTGAGCCAGAGGCAGCGCGCGAACGCCAGCGGCATTGAGAATCGCCTGACGCCCGGTGCGATCAAACAAACGCACACCCAAGGCCTGTTCAAGGTTCTTGATCTGCGAACTGACAGCTGACTGGGTCAAACCAATGTGCATGCCCGCCGCGGCGAAGGTGCCATAGCGGGCCACGGCGATGAAGGTCTTCAATTCACGCAGCATAAGCCATCCGATTGATCGATTTTATTTGAGCTGAGCAGTGAATATATCTGCTTTGCATAAATTTATTCTTATCTAAAATCAATCCATCTTCCATAGCCTTTGCCTCATAAAAAAAGGATGACTACCGTGAGCCTCGCCCCTTTCCATTTAGCTATTCCCGTCCACGACCTGGCCGCCGCCCGCCATTTCTACACCAATATTTTCGGCTTCACCGAAGGCCGGTCCAGCGATCATTGGGTTGACTACGATTTCTACGGCCATCAACTGGTGATTCATGAGCACCCGAAAACCGCCTCGCAAGAATCGGCAGGCACTAACGTGGTGGACGGCCATGACGTGCCCGTTCCGCATTTTGGTGTGGTATTGAGCTGGGAAGACTGGGAAACCCTGGCCGAGCGTCTACGTTCGCAGAGCATCAAGTTTGTGATCGAACCTTACGTGCGCTTCAAAGGCGAAGTCGGTGAGCAAGCCACCATGTTCTTCTTCGACCCGTGCGGCAACGCGCTGGAGTTCAAGGCGTTCAAGGACATCGGTCAGTTGTTCGCCAAGTAATCAGGTTTATGGCGGGGGCTGCCAGTCGCACTCGTGACAGTAGCCTTCACACCTGAAGTGGTTATTTTGACGCGTGATAAACACCTCATCGAACAGGAAGCGATTAAGGCCATTAATTTGACATCAAGTGGTGCTGCGTTAGGCTGACCCTGTTTCAGACAAACAGGACTCCTTCGCCTTCTTTGATGAGCAGATAGCCATGGATACGGGCATCAACGCAGCAACCTGCTCTATCGCAACCACTCCTGATCGCCGCCTGATGCTGTTGCTGTTCTGCCTGCCAGTCACTCTGCTGTTGCTGAGCATACTGGTCATCAACGGCGGCACGTTGATGTATACCCTCGATGATCCATATATCCATATCGATCTGGCCAGGCGCATCTTCAGCGGTCATTACGGCATCAATCCCGGCGAATATTCGGCACCGTCGTCGAGCATCCTCTGGCCCTTTCTCCTGGCGCCTTTTACCCCTCTCAGCGGCTTGATGCTGTGGGTGCCGCTGCTCCTGAACATCGGTTTCTCCTTTCTGACCTTTTCGCTTTTCAATCGACTGCTGTCGGGTATCAGCTCTGCCCATCGGTTCTTCATTCTGGGCGGATGGTTTCTCGCGACCAACTTCTACGGGCTGATCTTCAACGGCATGGAACATTGCCTGCAGATTTATCTGGTGGCGGTAATTGCAGTGGGCGTGCTGCGCAAAGAGTTTTACGGCAAACAGATCACGAGCAACGGCGTCTACCTGGCCATCCTGCTATTGCCACTGGTGCGTTACGAAGGGCTGGCGGTGTCTCTTCCGGTGTTGCTCTATTTGCTGTGCAAGAGTGAGCGTCTGAAGCCGCTGGTCTGCGGAGTCGCACTGGTCGGTATCGTGGCGCTGTTCTCTCTGTTTCTGGCCAGGCTGGGCGTTGGCTACCTGCCCTCCTCTGTTATCGCCAAATCGGACACGACCGGGCTATCGTCCATCGTCATGAATGCCATTGGCCAGTTTGAAAAGTATGGCTGGATCATTCTCGCGATGCTGGTCATGTGTGCCTTCATGCCGAACCGCAAACTGCTGGTCATGCTGCTGATTACGGTCACCGCGCTGCATACCCTGTTTGGCAAGAATGGATGGTTCGGGCGCTATGAAATCTATTGGCTGACATTTCTTGGGGTGTTTTTCCTGCACCTGTGCCTGACCCATCTCAAGGCGCGCACCACAGCAATCATCTTCGGCCTGCTACCACTGGCGTTCGCGCAACTGGTGTACACCACCCTGAGCACACCGCTAGCGTCAGCAGCGGTCTATAACCAGCAGTACCCGATGTCACAGATCGCCCAGCGGCTCAACGCCCCTGTGGCAGTCAACGATCTTGGACTGGTGGCGCTGAACTCCAGACAATACGTGCTGGACCTCTGGGGCCTGGGCAACCTTGAAGCGCTGAAACTGCGCAAGTCCGAAAGCGGCCCGCAATGGATAAAGGATTTGATGGATCGCAAGAACGTCCACTATGCCTTCGTTTACGAAGAGTGGTTCCCCGAACGCCCGGACAACTGGATCAAGGTCGGCGAACTGCAGATGCACATCCCTAAAATCGCTACGGCGTTCAACCACGTTGCTTTTTATGCGACCGACGAGCAATCAGCGCAGACACTCAGGGAGGTGATGCAGGCTTATGCGCTGGAGCAGCCGACGGGGAAGTATGAGTTTTGGTTTGAGAATTGAGTGAGAGGTGAAACGCCAGAAATAAAAAACCCCGCTGCTCAAACGAGCAACGGGGCTTTCTGTTTTCAGACTAACTGTGGATCAGAAGGCGTAAGTCACCAGCAGATCTTTGGTTACCTGAAAGTCCACCGACATCATGAAGCTCAAAGCGCTGATGGTGAAGATGGAGAACACGAACAGCTTGCGGGCCCAGACGGTGTCATCCACCGCCTTGTAGCCTTTCCAGGCCATATACAGCCAGTACATACCCATGCCCGCAGCAACCGCCAGATAGTTGAGCCCGGCGTAACCGCCGAAGGTCAACATCAAGGTGGTGACCAGGAACGCCAGGATGTAGAGCAGGATATGCCGCTTGGCGACCTTGATACCGCGCTCAACCGGTAGAACCGGAATCTTCGCAGCCAGGTAGTCATTGAAACGGAAAATCGCGATGGCATAGGAGTGCGGCATCTGCCAGAGGCTGAACATCACCAGCAGGGTCAATGCCGCAAAGTCGAAGCTGTTGCTCACTGCGCAGTAACCGATTACCGGAGGCATGGCCCCCGACAAGCTACCGATCAATGTGCCGTGTACCGACTTGCGTTTGAAATACAGGCTGTAGAAGCCGACGTAAATCACGAAGCCGATCACGGCGAGCATCGCTGCGAGCGGGTTGGTTTTGGTGTAAAGCAACCCCACCCCGCCAACACCGAGAATCGTCGCGTAGAGCAAGGCCAGTCTCAGTGAGACCAGGCCTTGTACCAGCACACGGTTCTTGGTGCGCTCCATCTTCTGGTCAATGTCACGATCGATGCAGTTGTTGAATACACAACCGGATGCCACGACCAATGAGGTGCCTATGACTGCGGCCAGGAACATGCCGAAGTCAATTTGCCCTTTGGAGGCCAGAAAAAAGCCACCTGCCACCGAAAGCACGTTACCGAAAATGATCCCCGGCTTGGTGATTTGGATAAAGTGCTTAAGGGACATCAGGGTTACCTCATTTAGCCATCATGACGGTGTGGATGCTGAACATGATCCACAACGAGAGGCCGACCAGCAGCACGATGACCATCGCAGTGAACGCAAAAGCGAACACGTTATTGCGCTGGGCAACCGAACGATCAAGGTGCAGGAAGTAGCGCAGGTGAACCAGAACCTGCACCACAGCGAACAACAGGATAGTGATCAGCGTCGCTGACTTGGACATGACCGGGTACATCACAACGCCGAACGGGATAGCAGTGAGGATCACGGACAGGACGAAGCCGATCACATAGTCCTTTACGCCATTGCTATGGTCGTCAGCAGAGGTATGCGCGTGTGCGTTAGCCATTTACAAAGTCCCCATCAGATAAACAACGGTGAAGACGCAAATCCATACCACGTCCAGGAAGTGCCAGAACAGGCTCAGGCAGCTCAGACGGGTAGCGTTGGTCGACGTCAGGCCGCGAGTCTTGACCTGATACATCATGATGCCCATCCAGATCAGGCCGCTGGTCACGTGCAGACCGTGCAGGCCTACCAGCGCGAAGAAGCCAGACAGGAAGCCGCTACGGCTAGGGCCATAACCTTCAACGATCAGGTGATGGAACTCGTAGATTTCCATCGCGATGAAGCCGGCACCGAACAGGAAAGTGAGGGCCAACCAGCCCAGCACTTGACTCTTCTTGCCCTTGTGAACGGCCAGCATCGCAAAGCCGTAAGTGATACTACTGAACAACAGGAAAGCAGTTTCGACGGCTACGAATGGCAGTTCGAAAATGTCGTGTCCCGAAGGACCGCCTGCAACGTTGTTTACCAACACCGCGTAGATCGCGAAGAAGGATGCGAACAACACGCAGTCGGTCATCAGGTAGAGCCAGAAACCGTAAACGGTCATCGGCCCCGCATCGTGGTGATCATGCCCGTGATCACTGTGATCGTGGGCATCTCCTGGATTCAATACTAAGTTCGACATGTTTAAACCTGTTCCAGTGTGGATTTGCCAGGCGTGTATGCACCCTGAGCCACGAGGACCTTGTGCTGCTCACCTTCGATACGCGCCACTTCTTCAGCGGGCACCATATAGCCTTGATCGTCACGTGCGGCGTGGATGACGAACGAAACAACGGTCGCCGCCAGGCTGGCGATAGCCAACCACCAGATGTGCCAGATCATGGCAAAACCGAACACTGTCAACAGCAGACCCATTACCAGGCCAGTCGCAGTGTTGTTCGGCATGTGGATCGCCGAGTAGTGAGCCGGTACGTTGTAAGCAACGCCATCACGCTTGGCCGCGGTGAATGCATCCAGCTCGTCGGCTTTAGGCAGTTCAGCGAAGTTGTAGAACGGTGGCGGCGAAGACGTCGACCATTCCAGCGTGTGGCCATTCCATGGGTCGCCAGTCAGATCAAGATTCTCTGGCTTGTTGCGGTCACGGATACTCACGAAGATCTGGATCAGTTGGCATGCGATACCAACGGCGATCAGCATTGCACCGAACCAGGCGATGTCCAGGTACAGGTTCCAGGCCGGGTTGTCGGTAGTGTTCAGACGACGAGTCATACCCAGGAAGCCCAGGAAGTACAGCGGCATGAACGCGACGAAGAAACCGAAGAACCAGCAGTAGAACGAAGCCTTGCCCCACTTCTCGTTCAACTTGAAGCCGAACGCTTTAGGGAACCAGAACGCGAAACCAGCGATGTAACCGAATACCGCACCGCCGATGATGACGTTGTGGAAGTGAGCGATTACAAACAGGCTGTTGTGCAGCACGAAGTCAGCACCCGGGATCGCCAACAGAACGCCGGTCATACCGCCGATCGAGAAGGTGATCATGAAGCCCAGGGTCCAGAGCACTGGCGCGGTGAAGCGCAGACGGCCCTGGTAAATGGTGAACAGCCAGTTGAACAGCTTCACACCCGTCGGCAGCGCAATCAGCATCGTTGCCAAACCGAAGAAGGCGTTGACGCTGGCGCCAGAACCCATGGTGAAGAAGTGGTGCAGCCAGACCATGAAGCCGAGGACGGTGATACCGCCGCTGGCGTAGATCATCGACTTGTGGCCGAACAGACGCTTGCCGGTAAAGGTAGAGATGACTTCGGAGAACACACCGAACGCCGGCAGTACCAGAATGTAAACCTCAGGGTGACCCCACGCCCAGAACAGGTTCACGTACATCATTGGGTTACCGCCCAACTCGTTCGTGAAAATGTGGAAGTCCAGGTAACGGTCCAGAGTCAGGGCTGCCAGGGTGGCAGTCAGGATCGGGAACGAAGCAACGATCAGGATGTTAGCGAAGGTGCAGGTCCAGGTGAAGATCGGCATCTCCATCAGCTTCATGCCAGGCGTGCGCATTTTCAGCACGGTGACGAGGAAGTTGACACCCGTTAACGTCGTCCCTAGTCCGGATAGCTGTAGCGCCCAGATGTAGTAATCAACCCCCACTCCAGGACTGTAGGCAAGCCCGGACAATGGCGGGTAAGCAACCCAACCGGTTTTAGCGAACTCGCCGACACCCAGGGAAATGTTGACCAACAGTACGCCGGACACCAGGAGCCAGAAGCTCAAGGAGTTCAGGAACGGGAAGGCAACGTCACGGGCACCGATCTGCAGCGGCACGACGATGTTCATCAGGCCGGTGAAGAATGGCATCGCCATGAAGATGATCATGATCACACCGTGAGCGGTGAAGATCTGGTCATAGTGCTCAGGCGGCAGATAGCCTTCGGCACCATTCTGGGCCAAGGCCAGCTGGGTACGCATCATCACGGCGTCGGCGAAACCGCGCAACAGCATGACCATGGCAACCACGATGTACATCACACCGATTTTCTTGTGGTCGACTGACGTCAGCCATTCAGTCCACAAGTAGGTCCACTTCTTGAAGTAGGTGAGTGCCGCAACGAGCGCGATACCACCCAAGGCGATCATCGCCAGGGTGATCATGACTATCGGCTCGTGATACGGGATCGCGTCCAGACTTAATTTACCAAACATCGTTTACTCCTCTGCCCCAGCAGCTGAATGCTTACCCTTGCCCATGTCCATCACTTTCTCACCCACGTTGGCGTCCGACTCGCGTGCAGTACCTTCCTGCTCGTGAGGGTTCACCTTGCCTGGCTTCATGCCTTCGTACTTGTCGATGACGGCATTGAACAGGTTCGGAGTGACTGCGGAGAACAGCTCGACCGGGTTACGCTCGCTCGGTTTGAGCAGAGCAGCGTATTCCGAAGCTTCAAGCTTTTTAGGTGAACTCTTGACTTCGGCGACCCAGGCGTCGAAATCCGCCTTGGACGTTGCAATTGCCTTGAACTTCATGCCGGTGAAACCCGCGCCACTGTAGTTGGCGGAGATACCGTCGTATTCGTGATTTTCGTTAGAGATCAAGTGTAGCTTGGTCAGCATGCCAGCCATGGCATAAACCTGGCCGCCCAGACCCGGAATGAAGAACGAGTTCATCACCGAATCAGAGGTAATCTTGAAATTCACCGGAGTATTGGCTGGGAAAACGATCTTGTTGACCGTTGCGATGCCTTGTTCCGGGTAGATGAAGACCCACTTCCAGTCCAGCGAAACCACCTCGATGGTAATCGGCGGCACATCGGACTCGATTGGACGATACGGGTCCAGAGCGTGAGTAGACTTGTAAGTGATGTAGCCAAGAAACACCAACAGGACCAGCGGAATGCCCCAGACTGCGGCCTCGATCTTGGTGGAGTGCGACCATTCAGGCGTGTAAGTGGCGTCCTTGTTGGTGGCACGATATTTCCAGGCGAAGATGATGGTCAGGAAAATGACCGGAATCACCACGATCAACATCAACAGCGTTGCGGTGATAATCAGGTTGCGCTGGTCGAGCCCTATTTGCCCTTTAGGATCGAGCAGAGGCACGCCCTCGCAACCACTGAGCAAAAGCATGCTGAAAAGGGCCAAGAAGCCAAAAAACCTGGGGTACCTTTTTTTACTCATCTCACGACCTCTAAAAGCAAAAGCAGCTTGCGGGTGCAATTGGTTTTCGACCGCCAACACCGAAACCTGCCGTGTTGGCATATTTTTTGGATTGAACAAAGCCTGTCACGACGCATGCAAAGCGTAACGACAAATCCATATTTATCTTTAATTTCTTGTTCGAATGCGTGGCATCACGCCCGGAATACGGGCCAACTCCCTTTGGTGCATGCATTCATGGTACTTCAGAGTCCGACTGGCACTACGGCACAGCCTGCGCAAAAGGCGCTATTTGACCTCGAAAATGCTCATCACTGGGTAAGCCAGCGGGGCAAGTGCGGGGATTGTAGATATCTAGAAATTTAATGACTATGTTTTTTTTAGCAACAGTTTGTATCAGGATCTGTAAAAATCGACAAACAGCTCACGAATTTTTCACAAAAAATGCCCCTTTCCGTAGGGGCACTTTTTCCTTACAGGCCCTGTAGCCCGCGGTATTTCCGACGGTTACGAATGATGCCGATCGGCACCAGTACGACGGTCAAAACGAACGCAACCAGAGCCCACTGCGCGAGGGACAATCCGAGGACTGGCGGATAAGGGGTCGTGCAGAACCCGCTGACCTGGAACCCGATCGGGAACATCGAGGCCAGTGGCAGGCCGTCGACAATCGGTTGCAGCACATCGATGCCACAGCTCTCGGTAGGATGCGAAAGGATGTAGACATGGCGGCCTGCGGCAACAATCCCGCCTATTGCGCTGAGCACTACCAGTGTTTCCAGCGCAGTGATGCTGCGGCGGCCCGGCATGGCCGCGCCGATGAAGGCGAAGATGGCGATGAACAGCAGCGCATAGCGTTGCAGGATGCACAGCGGGCAAGGCGCCTCGCCCAATACGATCTGCATGTACAGCGCCCCGCCGATCAGCGCCAGGCAGATAACGCCCAGCAGGACCAGAAAGCGCTTCTCGCGTTTTAGGTACAACATGTTGTCGCTCATTCACTTACCTTTCGAAAGGGTGTCCATTGGGACCGTTCGATCAATGCCGGGGGACTTGATGCCAGCACCCCGAGGGCAGACACCGGATTGTAAAGGCTCAACGCCCTGGTCGCTCGCGATAATCATGGTCCGTGACAGACAACTCAAGCCTGTACCCGCCATATGGGCATATTTGGCCGCCCGGTGGTGTTGGTTGCGCCAGTTCAATGCATGAGCAACTGCATTGCGCAGGACGAACAGCATCCTTCTATATATAGAAGGATGCGGCTATTTGTCGCAGCCGGTAGCATCGGTCCATCCCTGTAGGAGCTGCCGAAGGCTGCGATAGCGGAGTGTCAGGCAGTACGCTATCGCAGCCTTTGGCAGCTCCTCCAGAAAAGGCATCTCCATTCAAGGACCAAATCGGGACAAACCGCATCCTTCTATATATAGAGGGATGCGGCTATTTGTCGCAGCAGGTAGCATCGGGCCATCCCTGCAGGAACTGCCGAAGGCTGCGATAGCGGCAGGTCAGGCAGTACGCTATCGCAGCCTCCGGCAGCTCCTACAGAAAGCAAACGGAGCGTATTTTGCTTATCGGCGGCAGCCATGCTTGAGGAAAACGCATTCCTCGGGAGCCCTCTTCTATATATAGAGGAGCGCGACTATTTGTCGCACCTCACTCCAAGGCAGAAGCCGGACCAAAAAACTCGAAGCGACTTTGCTTTTCCGGCACTCCTGCGATTTTGAGCTGGCGTTTGATGACCTTCATGAAAGCCTTGGGGCCGAGGAAGTACGCATCCACATTTCGCTCTTCGGGTAACCAATGCTCCAGGCGCGATTGATCAAGCAGGCCAAGTGCATCTGCCGCCGGGCTGACACCGTCATCTTCGGCGTAGCAGTAAAAACGTTTGAGCTGCGGATACCTGACGGCAAGTCCGTCAACCCAGTCGCGAAAGGCATGCACGCTGCCATTGCGGGCGCAGTGGATGAAATGCACCGGACGCGATGTTGTGAGTGCAGCTTCGAGCATCGCCAGGGTTGGGGTGATGCCCACTCCCCCGCTGATCAACACCAGCGGCTTGTCGCTGGCTGTCAGGGTGAACTCGCCCGAGGGTGGAAACAGGTGCAGGCTGTCGCCCACTTGCAAGTGATCATGCAGATAGTTGGAAACCTTACCGCGAGGCTCGCGTTTAACGCTGATCCGGTACTGGTTATTGCCCGCCACCGCTGACAGCGAATAGTTACGGCGCACCTCCTCATCGGCAATCTGTAATTGCACCCCGATGTACTGGCCCGGCGCGAATTCCAGCAACTGCCCACCGTCTGCGGGCCGCAGGTAGAACGAGGTGATCTCCGAGCTTTCAGCGACTTTGGCTGCCAGCGTGAATTCACGCGTACCACGCCAGCCGCCAAGGGCCTGCGCCTTTTCTTCATAGATTGCGTGCTCGGCGCCAATCAGCACATCCGCGAGTTGTTGATAGGCACGACCCCAGGCCTGCAGCACCTCTTCAGTGGCGACCACATCACCCAGCACCTCGCGGATAGCACTCAGCAAGCAACGACCGACAATCGGGTAATGCTCCGGCAGGATTTGCAGGGCGACATGCTTGTTGATTATTTTTGTCAGCAAGCCACCCAACTGCTCCAGTTCATCAATGTGCCGGGCATACATCAGCAAACCATTGGCCAGAGCTCTGGGCTGATCGCCACTGGCCTGATGCGCAGGATTGAACAGCGGCCTGACTTGTGGATACTCATCGAGCATCTTTTTGTAGAAGTGAGTCGTCAACGTTTCGCCCCCGCTTTCCAGCAGTGGGACGGTGGCTTTGACAATGACGCGATCCGAGGCGGTCAACATGATGTACTCCTTGCAGAAAGGCGTTGAAAAAAGTACTCATGCCGTATCAGAAACCATGCCAGAATTTCAGGCTTTTAAAATCAATGAGTTAGCGGTTATTAGTCAAATAGACTCCAAAAGAAAAGCGGTCATTATGACTACACGAGGTCTTAATGACTCATCGCTGTGAGCTTCATCCAGTCCGCTGTCGACATGTCGACTGGATCAGGCAAATCCGGTTAGCGCACAAAAAACCCTCAAGCGTGCCTGTACCGGGTCGATAACCTGTTCAGAGAAGGCTATTTGCTGCTTACTGCGGCAAAACTTTTATTGCCAGAAGGTTTTATATGTCCACCAAGAACGTCCGAGCAGATTCACTTTCGCTGCTGCTGTTCACATTACGCAGCGGCAAGTTGATGGCGATCAACCTGCTGAAAGTCAGCGAAATCATCCCCTGCCCTGCCCTGACACGACTTCCCGAATCGCACCCGCACGTCAAAGGCGTCGCCACGCTGCGAGGAGCCTCGCTGTCGGTGATCGACTTGAGCCGGGCCATTGGTGAAAGACCTTTGGTCGACCCGGATGGCGGCTGCCTGATCGTTACTGACGTCAGTCGTTCGAAACAGGGGCTGCATGTTCAGGCCGTCAGCAAGATCGTGCATTGCCTGACGACTGATATCCGCCCACCGCCCTTTGGTGCCAACGGCAGATCGTTCATCACCGGTGTCACTCAGGTCGATGGCACGCTGGTGCAGGTACTGGATATCGAAAAAGTCATCCACGGTATTGCCCCGGCGCAGATCGTTGCACAGCCGGATGCGCTGACCATGGAAGAAGCTGAACTGCTGGCTGCCACCCGCATTCTGGTGGTCGATGACAGCCAGGTGGCGCTGCAGCAATCGCTGCTCACACTGCGCAATCTGGGTATCGATTGCCACACGGCCCGCAGCGCCAAGGAGGCCATTGACGTTTTGCTCGAACTCCAGGGATCTCCTGCGCAGATCAACGTGCTGGTTTCCGACATCGAAATGTCCGAGATGGATGGCTACGCTTTGACCCGCACACTGCGTGAAACGCCTGACTATCAAGACTTGTATATTCTGCTGCACACGTCGCTCGACAGCGCCATGAACAGTGAGAAAGCCAGGCTTGCAGGGGCCAATGCGGTGTTGACCAAGTTTTCCTCACCTGAGTTGACCCGCTGCCTGATCGTCGCTGCACGCGCGGTCAAGGCTCAAGGCGCATGAGTGTGATGGACCGCCTCGGCGGTTCAGACCGGCATTGGTGGCTGATGCGCCGTGATCTGGGAAATCTGGCCCCGGCACAAACATGGCCCGGTCATATCCAGATCACGCCGTTCACCTTCGAAGACGCCCCTGAAGCTCACGCTCTGTTGTTGCAGGGGCATGCCGACGATATACGGATGCCCGAGTATCAAGACTGGGTAAACGACTGGCGAACCGATCCCGAATACGATCCGACGCTGTGCTTTGCCCTCCGGGATGAGCAGGGAATGGTCGGGCTGATTCAGGGCTGGACCAGCGCCTTCATCAAGGATCTGGTCGTACACCCCCGTGCCAGAAATCAAGGCCTGGCGCTTCAGTTGCTCAACCATGTATTCAACATTTTTCGGCAGCGAGGCGAAGCCTGGGTGGACCTCAAGGTCATGGAGAATAATCTGGCCGCGCGCTGCCTGTATGAGAAGGCAGGCATGCGCTACGTCCAGCGCCAGGAAACCGATCAGGCCTGATCTGGCATACTCCATCATCAATCGATGTTCATGGAGAACGACAATGAAAGCGTCCACCTTCCTGCTGATCGCCTCGGCGACACTTGCCAGCCAGGCCAATGCTTCCAGCACAGACGCCTGGAAGGCACTGGACAAGGCGGTTATCGACAGCTGCATGAAAGCCAGCCAGCTCAAAGAAGTGCGTGCTGTCGGCAAGGCGGGGTTTGACGACCATGTCGGGTACGAAGCGCTCATGCTCAGAGGCCGTTACCCACAGCCGCATATGAAAAACCAGCCCGGAGCCGAGCTGTGCCTTTACAACCGAACGAGCAAGAAAGCCACGGTCAGTGAGTGGACCGAGCTTCCCGCCACTGTGAAAAAGTAAGCATCGCGCTCGCTGGCTCACAACTTGCTTCGAACACCGTCTCAGTCGTGCCGGCAGCTCTGGTTTCTGTCGCGTTCGACGTCTGTCATGACGGACCTTTATTGCAATGAATACGCGATACTCTTGCACCGGTTGCGGCCGCTGCTGCAGCGACCATCATGTGCCACTCACTCTCGGGGAATCCCTGCAATGGGCGGCTGACGGCGGTTCGCTGATCATCCTGATCGAGGCATTTCTGGCTGATGGCTACGGCTTGCCAGAGGGTCAGTTGACTCACGCGACACGCCGCTCGACGCTGGTCCAGAGTGGCGTGACCCAGGCCCAGGTCGCGATCACTTTCGCAGCCTATAACAAAGGACCTTGTCGGAATCTTGACGCAGACAATCGCTGCGGCATTTATGAGCGGCGCCCGCTGGTATGCCGTATCTACCCGATGGAAATCAACCCGCACATTCCACTACGCCCCGAGGCCAAGGACTGTCCGCCCGAGGCATGGGAACAAGGACCGGATTTGATCGTCGGCGGCCAGTTGGTCGATACCGAACTCAGCCGCCTGATTGAGCAGTCTCGCCAGGCTGACCGGGAAGACATCGGTGCCAAAGAGGCGATCTGCCAACGACTGGGGATTCGCGCCACGGCCTTGAAAGGCAATGGTTTCGTTGCGTACTTACCGGATATGGATGCCTTTGCCACTGCTGTCATGGACCTGGTGGACAACACCGATGCGGCCCCGACAAGCAATGGCTGGACCTTTCATGTGGCAGGCGACGCCGTGATCGAGACACTGAATTTGGCTGGGGCCGAACTGGCGACGGGCGAGCCTGCGGGTTACATGTTCATACCGCTGCAGGCGGGTTGATTGCCCTGAGAGGTGAAGCATCTGTGGGAGCGAATTCATTCGCGAATAAGGCTTTCCAATTTCTGGCTATGCAGTGGAATCACCGACCTCTTCGCGAATAAATTCGCTCCCACGATTAATCTCATTCCAGGGCGAATGATTTGATCCTGTTTAACGTTTGCCCATCGACTTTCGAGTCCCGTGGGGAGCGGCGCCCGGGATTTTGTTATGCCCGTGCTTGTTCGACTTCTGATACCAGGGCTCGTCTTTTTTCGATTGCGCGAAGTCAGCGGGCTTGAAAGGGAAGCTGAACGCAGGGATCGGTGCTTTCTTATCCGCAGCCGAATCCTCGGCGACGACGTTTTCAGGAGCCGGTGTTGAGTCAGTAGATGTCATGAAAAGCTCCAGAAATTGGCAATCAGTCGTCGAAAGGTCGCGCAGCATACCTGAATCATTTGCCCTCCGCCTGCACCGGGCCAAGCCTCTCATCGGCTGAGGCTACTTGTAGAACAGATCGACCATTACTTCGGCCTCGAATGGCCCGGCTTGAGGGTTGTTTTTCTGCCAGACCAGCTCGGCATTGAAGTCGACAGTCGCTGCCTGGTTATCGTTGAGTAGATCGGCAAGATGAAAAGGTTCGTTGTAGCTCAACACCGAATCATCACGGGCTTTCAAAATGCGGATACCGACACCGTCGTTGGCGGCAGGGATCAGGTAGACCCCTGACAATCTGCCACTGACCGGCTTGAAGCGCGCGCCCAGACTGAACGGCGAATCACAGGTGCGTCGGGTGACAAGCGAAAACGGACGGCGCTCAATGACCTTGCCTACCGCAACCTGCTGAATGCCGATGTGGCCGAAATCCAGGGTTTCAGGCACCACCTGCAACTGTGCATCACACGCCACAAAGCGCAGCCCGTTCAGGTTATTGATGCGGTAACTGAGGCTGTGATCCGGCAGAGGATTAAGCCCCTTGCCACTGTCGAGCTGGAATAACCGGTAATCAAGCAGATCACTGGCGATACCGGAATGAGGGGTCGGCCCGAACTTCTGAATGAACACGGAGAACGCGAGATTGAATCGGGCCTTGGGGCAGGCACCGATGTTCTCCGCGCCCTCGTGACAAACAGGCAGGTACTGGCCGGTACTGATTCGCCCGCTGCTCTGCGAATGATCGACTCCCGCCAACGTGAGACCGGCGCGAATGCCCTGGCCTATCTTCAGGTTGTCCGGGTTGAGGTAGAGGAAAATTTCCTCCTGCGCTGATAGCTCGCCGTCCTTGAAGCACTCGACCTGAAGGTCCATCCGTTCAGAGCGCCAGACAATATCCCCGTCGGGCGCGCTGGCCGGGATAGCCACGCTGCTGTCCAGATCGCCACGAACCACCGTTTCCCCCGCGCCCTGGGTTTTGCAGATCATTGCGAAGCTGGTAGCGGGGGTAAATAACAGAGCAAGCAGAAACAATACTCTGCAGGAGCCGCCCAGTCGCCAAGGCGCCCCGCTGTTGCGGGGCAAACTCGGTTTCATGTGGGAGCGGTGCTTGCCCGCGATAAAGGCGACGCGGTCTGAAGGATAAAACGCGGTGCCCTCATCGCGGGCAAGCACCGCTCCCACTTCAAAATCGCATCTATTCAGTGATTTATATTTTGCTTTATAGGAGCGCACTTCCACAGGAATGGCACTTGAGCTCAGAAAATTCCGTACAGCCTGGAAACAGGTATTCATCATTCAGCAGTCCTTTTGCCGGTGTTCAGTGTTGTCAAAACCATCGCTATTGCCCGCGGCGCAATAAGCGTCCGCGCCGCCATAGTCGTTCAGCGCCTTGAACGACAGACTCCGTATTCGGCCTGCGGCAGGAACAGCCATCTCATGGCTGGCACCTGGCGCCAGCAGCAGGTAGTCCTTGGCAACCACCCCACCCAACCGCACATCCTGTAAAGCGGCATGATAAGAAGTCGGATTACTCACGCGTAACGAGGTGGACGCCAGCGTCCAGCGCAGACGGTAGGCGGTTGCGGCAGGGTCTTCGGTAAGCCCGGCAGGACGATAGAACAGGTTGATGCGCTGGCGAATCGCAATGTTCAACGCGTTAGTAACGTCGGTGCGCCGTGGTATTTCCAGCACATAAACGTGCAGCAAGGATTCCTCGTTGAGCGGCATGCCCTGGCCCTGATACAAGACCCTGAGCGTCTGTTTGCCGCGGGCGTCGAGGCGCGCCAACTGCGGACTAAGCACGAAGGGCAGCTCGGCAGCGGCCTCTTCAAGATTACCGTCGGTATTGGCCGGGTCACTCAGCCAGGCCTGAATCAACACTTCACGGTCACTGCGATTGGCCACTTCGAGGCTCGCTTCGGGGAAACGGCCATCAAAGATCAGGCGTGTCCCGCTCAGAGACACGGCAGCCTGCAGATTAAAACTCGACAACAGGGCGGCGAGGCCCAGACAAATGAGCTTCGTCATTGGCAGATCACCCGAATGCGTTCGTAGGCACGTGAAGGATCACGGGCCGGGAGAGCGAAAGGCGCACGGCAGCTTTGCCCGGCCCACTTCACCTGCAACTCGCCGTAGTCCTGCTCGCTAAGAACCAGTGCCCGACTTGTCGGGTCAACCACCGCCAGGGCCTTGCCATTGAGGTCTTCGACACTCGCGCCCAAGGGGATTTTGCTGTCGTCGGCCTGAACCAGTTCAAACTGCACCCGACGCCCGGTTGAAGCCTTGAAGCGCACCACCGGCATCGCGCCACGACGCGGCACAATCTGGCTAACCGCGTTATCCAGTTCAACATCGGCGCCGAGTTGACGGGTATCCAGGCTGACCCAGTTGCTGCGATAGGGCTGCGCGTAAGGCAGCACGGCATATCCATTGGCAGCGGTTTCGACATTACTGAAGCTGGTCAGTCTGGCGCCGCCGACCTTTGTGACCTCCACCAAAGCAAAGGTTTCTCCCAGTGACTGCCCCAGGTTTATGCCGCCGCCATGAACCAGCACAGACCCGGAAGCCCCAAGACTGAAAGCATCGTAATCACGGCCCTGGCTGTAGCCTGCCTCGAAGCGCCCATAGGGCTGCGTGGTATTGAGCTTTCCTGAACCAAAACTTCCAGAGCTGCTGTCGTGCCCGGCCTGCACCGAATAGAACGCGTGACGCTGATCGAGAACCTGACCACTGAGGCCTGCCTGAGCGTTGTACTCGCCCGCACTGTCGCGTAAGCCATTGAAGGACAAGCGCGAAGAACTGGAGTTTTCACCCAGCGGGAAGGTCAGGCTGACCGCGACCCGGTTGTCATTTTCAGCCTGCCCGTCGCGACCGGACTGGCGATTGTTTTCCACAGACAGGCTGTAACTGAGCGACCGCCAGGCAGCGTTATACGCCAGGTAGAACTGTCGAGTCTTGCTGCCAAGATCCCAGTAACGCTGTTCGGACGCGGTCAGACTGAGACTACCGTACTGCGCAGGCAAGGTCTGCGTAACGGTCAGCTCCATGCGGTCTTTGGGACGGCCAGTCATTGCCCGACGGAACCGCGCTCGTGAGGATTCGACATGTTCGTTGAGGGACAGATAGCGCTCGGTGGAATAGCGATAACCCGCCACTGCGAAGGTAGTGTCAGTGGCATTCAAGGTGTTGGCGTATCGCAGGCGCACACTCTGCCCCGCTTGACGCTGATCATCGATTTCGCTGACGGAGTGGGTCACATCGGCTGACAGTGCGCCGTACCCGGTATTGAGACCCGCACCGACGTTGGTTGCCTGGTAATCCTCAGCCCACTGCAAACCGCCAAAGCCGGTGATCCGTTCGGACACGCCGTAAATCAGGGCAAGGCTGGCAAAGGTCGGAGTCGCAGCGTCATTGCTGCCGCTGTCGACCTGCCCTGTCGCAAGGCTGTAACGAAATGCGCCTTCGGGCACCATGACCGGCAGCGAAGCATAGGCCTGGGTGAAGGAACGCCGACGACCGTCGGCTTCAATGATGGTGACCTGCAGATCACCATTGGAACCGCTCGGGTAAATGTCACTGATCTCGAACGGCCCCGGTGAAACGTTGCCGCTGTAGAGCAGGAAGCCGTTTTGACGAACTTCAACCGATGCGTTGGTTTCGGCAGTGCCGCGAATCACCGGCGCATAGTTGCGTTCACTGTCGGGCAGCATGGCATCGTCAGAACTTACCCCCACACCCAGAAAACGCACACTGTCGAAAATTTGTGAGTCGGTGAATGTCTCGCCAAGGGTCAGTTGACTGCGCAGCGTGCTCAGATCCCGTTGCAGATAAGTCCGGTTGCTACTGAAGCGATAAGACTGATTGTCGGCGTAGACCAGGGAGGACTCGTTCCTCAGCCGCCATGCGCCCAGATTGAGGCCATTGCGCAGCCCCAGATAATACTGGTCGGTCTTCTCCCGCCGATTACTACGTCTGACAGCATTGAACGAGTAGCTGGAGAAGCCGACGGACTCGCCACCGTCCCACAACTCCGGAGGTACATAACCTCTGGCACTGCGCTGCATGACCGCTTGCGGCACGCTGATATTGAGGCGCAGCGTATTGGGTTGGTACTCAACCCGGGCGAACTCGACATTGGCAGGCAAATCAAAGCACGCCTGTGCGCTTTGCGTTGTCGGGTCGCCTGACAAACGACTGAGATCAAGCCCGAAAGTCTGAAGCATCTCCAGCGTCAGGCAGGGTTCGATACGGTCAGATAACGGGTTGTTGGCAAAGACAATATCGCGCCGACCGCTCAATGCGCGATTGACGTAAATGTCCACCCGATAGGTGCCAGGCAACAGCGTATTGGCCTGCAGGAACTCAGTAAGCTCTGGAGGCTGGTCGCTGCCCTGGATGAATGCTGTATTAAACTTTACCGGTTTAACCGGCGCGCTTTCGATTGCCCAGCCTTGCGCTGTAAATACCTGCATGACGACCAGAACCATACCGCCGGTTACCGACTTGAGTCTGAACCCCTTTGCTAAACGCAGGATGGATCCCGGAGTTGATTCCCCAATGTTTTTGTAAAGCCATTCCATTAGCAGTTTCCACTCGATCTGGAAGTTCTGAGCCTTGCCCGAATCCCTTTCAGGCAGGCACACAACTACTGAGCCATTGCGCGTGACGCGGCTTGAATTGGGTAAGTAACGCAGTGAAGAAAAACGAAGTGACCGTTATCGAGGTTCCACCGTGACGGCCTGTGTGATCTCGCCGGATTTCAGTGTGGTGCGGTATGCAACCTGACCGCCAAAATCATTGATGCTAATGAAGTTCAACGTCGCTCCATCGCCAAAAGCACTTAACGGTAGTTGCAGTTGCTGACCGGGGGCGATCATCTGGCTGTCATGGCTCAGCAACTTGTTGCCGGCACGCTGTGCGGTAATCATGACCATGGAAACGTGATACGGCCCCGGATTTTCAACGTGCAATGTATTATCTGCCGCCAGCTTCCAGCGCAGATATTCCGGCGCTTCGGCGACATCACCCACCAGCCCTTTGGGCCGGAAGAACAGCTTCATTCGCTGCCGGATGGCGATCTGCAATGTGTTTTGCGCAGCCACCTGAGGAATTTCCTGAACGTTGAGCCAGAGCACTGATTCGCGGTCCTGCGGCATGTCCTTGCCAGAATAGATAATCCGCACCAGTTGCCTGCCATCACTGGCTAAACGGGCAATCGCCGGGGTTATCACAAAAGGCAGGTTATTCGGATCTGTATGTTCGGCGCTTGGCTCCAGCCAACTTTGCACAAGGATCTCTTTATTGCCTGCGTTATGTACGCCGAAACTGACCTCCTTGTCTGAAGCGGGATAAATAATGCGTGTGGTATTTATGACGATGCTGGCCTGCACGCTCGCGCAGAACAGCAATGACCATAAAGCCGTTGCAGCCAACTGGGCTACACGACGGTAGAAAAACAAAAACATGCTGGCGCTCGCCTTGTACTCAGTATGAAATCCCACAGTGCCTTGATCAGACACGGTTCGCAGGGCCGAACTCAAACCGCGCGCGGCTTAAGCCGACTCTGCGAACGTCCATACCCTTCGATGTTCGATGGAGTAAGTAACCCGAAATGGAGCGAGCAATGCTCGCTCCATGCGGCGTATTACTCGTAATCCAGGGTGAACGGCAGATCGCCCATGGCTGTACCTGGTCGGGTTACCGTGCCATTCAGCATGTAGACCCCGGCCAGATTCAGCTCAGCGGTGGCACCACCGGCACCGTCCTTGACCAGCGGTTTGTCTATGGTGCCGGTTCCAGACAGATCCATCAGTTGATTCGAAGCGTTAAGCACACCAATGGCAACACCGCCTGCCGAACCGGTTACGCGAAGTAACTTGCTGTCATTGTCATCGGTACCATGACCCATTCCGGCTTTAAAGCGCATTTTCACAAGGTTGTATTGATCGGCACCCGCGGTGCAGTTGACCAGCAACTGAATGGGCGTCGCGGTCTCCAGTTTATTCTCACCAGAAGTACCAATGTCAGAGAACGAAACGTTACCCAGATCAACCGCAATATCGCCAGGCTGGGTGCCTGGGCCGGTGCCAGTGCCGGGTGAAACGCTGCAGGAAATGTTGGTCAGGGTGCCGGAAAACTTCAGCACACCATTGTTCGCAGCATTGGCGGTGTTAGCCAGGCTCAAAGCCAAAGCGCCACTAACGGCCAGGGCAAGAGTGATATTTTTCATAGTAACGACATTCCTTGTGTTATTTCGTGTATGCCCTAAATCGGACGCCACGCACTATAAGGTTCGATCTTTTGGATCGATGTCGGCTTTGTTACTTTAATCGTATGGAATAAGCCACGGAACTTGCAGGAACCTTCCGTAGGAATAACCGTAACTCTTTTGCAGCCCGCATAAACCGTGGCACTGAGATAATACCCGATAAAAAAGGTCAGGCAATACTTCACATAAAGTTGACGACATTGCTACAACGCTAAACTTTATTTGCAACCAGAGCTGTCACGCACCCGACAAGTATCAGGTTAGCGGAGGGATTCAGTTAGAGGATCCCAGGGTCATGCAGTAAAGAGATGACCTGCAGGAGCTAACGAGCACCGCGAGGCAGCGATAGCGGTCTGTCTGATCCACCGCGGTCGCGGCATCGCAGTGCACGTGCGCCTTCATCAAACATCACTTCTATAATGGATTTGAAACGCAAACCTTGTAGGAGCCAACTTGTTGGCGAGGCAGAACTTCTGACGATGCAGGTCCGACGTCTCGCCAACAAGTTGGCTCCTACAGGATTACCCGTTGCTGCGCGATAGCGCGGTGCCAGGAGCCTATTGATACGTGAGGGTCAGAACTCCGGCACCCGCCGGGTTGCCCTTCGATAATGATGCTGGCAGCGCCTGATACTGTGTCGAGAACGGGATGACGGAGCCAGTACAGGCGTTTTGCGCCGTATCAACCACAATGGACATATGGGCGGAAACGTTGACCCGTTGAGTGTTGCCCCCTCCAACCAGGCTCGTCGGCAGCACCGCGCAGCTGGCATTGTTGACGGCCCCGCTAAAACTCAGCTGACCGTTAGCGGCCGATGCGGTAAACGCACTCAGGCATAAAGGGCCGACAATCAGAAAGGCGATGACTTTGCGCGCCTCATGAACGACTTCAAACCAACGGTTCCCGCTTGAGACGCTGCACTTCATGGGCTTGCTCCAACTTGGTACGTTTTGATCAGCAAAGAAAACCAAATGGAACAGCAGGAAAATTTCCCGAGAATTCCTTTCTATAGATATCGTCTCCAGCCCGTGTTTCTTGATAACGTTCGTGCGCGTTGCGCCTTTCTTGCTGACAATTCTGACAGGTGGCCGTCACCCTGCTGACCGGGTTGACGGGCTATAAGAGAAGCGCCATCCACAACGACCCTCCTTCCCCGACTTTCCGGCGTCTCTCGAATGCGTAAACAGACCAGAACCGTCCTTGCCGTTGTTGTCATCACGGGCTTGATCGGTGTATCCAGCTGGACCCTGACCCGTCCGGCGACGGCAAAAGTCAGCACACCGACAGCGGTGCCGGTCAAAGTCGTCAAAGTGACCGAGGAGGATGTACCGCGTTTCGTCACGGGTATTGGTTCAGTGCTGTCTTTGCACAGTGTGATCATTCGCCCGCAAGTAGACGGCATCCTTACCAAAGTGCTGGTCAAGGAAGGGCAAACGGTCAAGGCCGGAGATTTGCTGGCGACGATTGACGACCGGGCCATTCGCGCCTCGCTGGAACAGGCCAAGGCTCAGCTTGCGCAAAGCAAGGCACAGCTGGACATGGCCCAGGTCGACCTGAAGCGCTATCGGCTGCTCAGTGAAGACAATGGCATCTCCAAACAGACTTTTGATCAGCAGCAAGCCACGGTCCATCAACTCAAAGCCACAGCGATGGGCAACGAGGCCGCGATCAACGCCGCTCAAGTGCAACTTTCGTACACCCAGATTCGCTCCCCGGTCACCGGCAGGGTCGGCATTCGCAACGTCGATGAAGGCAACTTCCTGCGCGTCAGCGATGCTCAGGGCCTGTTTTCGGTCACGCAGATTGATCCGGTCTCGGTGGAGTTTTCACTGCCGCAACAAATGCTGCCAACGCTGCAAGGTTTGATTGCTTCAAGCTCGCCAGCAGCCGTCAAAGCCTTCCTCGGTGATGGCGATAACGGCACGCTACTGGGAGACGGCAAGCTGACCCTGATCGACAACCAGGTCTCGGCCACCACCGGGACCATTCGCGCCAAAGCCGAATTCAATAATCCAAAACAGCTGTTGTGGCCAGGTCAACTGGTCACGGTGAAAATCCAGACAGCCATAGACCGCGATGCCTTGCGAGTGCCGCCGCAGGTCGTGCAACGCGGCATCGATCAACACTTCGCATTCCGGGTCAACGGCGACAAGGTCGAAGTGGTTCCGGTGCAGGTGCTGTATCAGGACAGCAGCCTGATGCTCATCTCCGGTCCCAAGGCGGGCGACGTGCTGGTCAGCGACGGTCAGTCACGACTCAAGGCAGGATCGAAAATCGAAGTGCTGCGTAACACGACAGAGACTAGCCAGACGGCAGAACTGGACGGCACACGATGAAGGGCCGTGGATCGGTTTCAGCCTGGTGCGTGGACCATCCGGTCGCCACTTTATTACTGACGTTTGCCATGGTCCTGCTGGGGACGATTGCGTTCCCGCGCCTGCCCGTCGCGCCGCTGCCTGAGGCCGAGTTCCCGACCATTCAGGTCACCGCGCAGTTACCCGGTGCCAGCCCGGAAACCATGGCTTCGTCAGTCGCGACGCCGTTGGAAGTGCAATTCAGCGCCATTCCCGGCATGACGCAAATGACCTCCAGCAGCGCTTTGGGCTCCACCAACCTGACCCTGCAATTTACCCTCAACAAAAGCATCGACACCGCCGCGCAGGAAGTCCAGGCCGCGATCAATACCGCAGCAGGCCGCCTTCCCGCCGACATGCCCAACCTGCCGACCTGGCGCAAGGTCAATCCGGCGGACAGCCCGGTGCTGATTCTCAGCGTCAGCTCCAATCTGATGCCGCCTACCGAACTGAGCGACGTAACCGAGTCATTGCTGGCGCGGCAACTGAGCCAGATCGACGGTGTGGGGCAGGTGTTCATTACTGGTCAGCAACGCCCGGCAATTCGCGTACAGGCTGCACCGGAGAAGCTTGCCGCACTGGGCCTGACGCTTGCTGATATCCGCGTCGCGGTGCAACAGACCAGTCTCAACCTCGCCAAAGGTGCGCTGTATGGCAAGGACAGCGTGTCCACCATCGCCTCCAACGATCAACTGTTTCGGCCTCAGGATTACGCGCAACTGATCGTCTCCTACAAGGACGGCGCCCCTGTTCACCTGAAAGACGTGGCGCGGGTCATCAACGGTTCGGAAAACGCTTACGTGCAGGCCTGGTCGGGCGATCAGCAAGGCGTCAACGTCACGATTTTCCGCCAGCCCGGTGCCAACATCGTGGAAACCGTGGACCGCATTCAGCGCGAGATGCCACGTCTGCTGGAAATGCTTCCGGCCTCGGTCGACGTCTCGGTGCTCAATGACCGGACACGAACCATTCGTGCCTCGCTGCACGAAGTGGAAATGACCCTGGTGATCGCCATTCTGTTGGTGGTCGCGGTCATGGCGCTGTTCCTGCGCCAGCTGTCGGCCACGCTGATTGTCAGCGCTGTGCTGGGTGTCTCGCTGGTTGCCAGCTTCGCGATGATGTACGTGTTTGGTTTCAGCCTGAACAACCTGACGCTGGTGGCGATTGTGGTGGCGGTCGGATTCGTGGTGGACGACGCCATTGTCGTGGTGGAGAACATTCACCGACACCTTGAGGCCGGTGACGGCATGCGCGAAGCGGCGATCAAGGGCTCCGGGGAAATTGGCTTCACGGTGGTGTCTATCAGCTTCTCTCTGGTGGCAGCGTTTATTCCATTGCTATTCATGGGCGGCGTGGTCGGGCGGCTGTTCAAAGAGTTTGCACTCACCGCCACCGCGACCATTCTGATTTCGGTTGTCGTTTCGCTGACCCTCGCGCCGACACTGGCGGCGCTGTTCATGCGCGCGCCGAAACATGATCCGCATGCAAAGCCAGGTTTCAGCGAACGCCTGTTGGCACTTTATGAGCGGGGCCTGAACAAGGCCCTGGCCCATCAACGGATCATGCTCGGGGTTTTCGGGCTGACATTTGTGCTTGCAGGCGTTGGCTACGTACTGATCCCCAAGGGGTTCTTTCCGGTACAGGACACCGCATTCGCCCTTGGCACCAGCGAGGCTGCGGCCGATATTTCCTATCCCGACATGGTGGAAAAACACCTGCAACTGGCGAAAATCATCGGTGCTGATCCGGCAGTGCAGGCGTTCTCCCATTCGGTTGGGGTTAGCGGCAGCAACCAGACCATCGCGAACGGGCGGTTCTGGATCTCCCTTAAACCCCGGGGTGAACGCGACGTTTCGGTGAGTGAGTTCATTGACCGGATACGTCCGAAGCTGGCGAAGATTCCCGGCATCGTTCTGTACCTGCGCGCCGGGCAAGACATCAACCTGAGCCCCGGTCCGAGCCGCAGCCAGTATCAATATGTGCTCAAAAGCAATGACGGTCCGCTGCTCAATACCTGGACCCAGCGCCTGACGGAAAAACTGCGCACCAACCCCGCATTCCGTGATTTGTCCAACGATCTGCAACTGGGCGGCAGCGTTACCCATATCAATATCGACCGCAGCGCTGCCGCTCGCTTCGGATTGACCACCAACGATGTCGATCAGGCCCTGTACGACGCTTTCGGCCAGCGACAGATCAGCGAGTACCAGACTGAAATCAATCAGTACAAAGTGATTCTGGAACTGGACGCCAAACAACGCGGCAAGGCCGAAAGCCTGGGGTATTTCTATCTGCGCTCGCCCCTGACCAACGAGATGGTGCCGCTGTCGGCGCTGGCCAAGGTCGGCGCGCCAACCATGGGGCCTTTGTCCATCGCCCATGACGGCATGTTCCCTGCCGCCAACCTGTCATTCAACCTGTCGCCCGGTGTGGCACTTGGCGATGCGGTGCGGATGGTCGATCAGGCCAAAAACGAGATCGGCATGCCAGCTTCCATCATCGGTAACTTCCAGGGGGCGGCGCAGGCGTTTCAGAGTTCACTGGCCAACCAGCCTTGGCTGATTCTGGCGGCGCTGGTGGCGGTGTACATCATTCTGGGTGTGCTTTATGAAAGCTTCGTCCACCCGTTAACGATCATTTCTACCCTGCCCTCGGCAGGTATCGGCGCACTGTTACTGCTGTGGTTGATGGGGCAAGACTTTTCGATCATGGCCTTGATCGGCGTGGTTCTGCTCATCGGTATCGTCAAGAAGAACGGTATTTTGCTGGTGGACTTCGCCCTCGAGGCGCAGCGTGACCGAGGCATGAGCCCACTGGATGCAATTCATGAAGCCTGCCTGACGCGTTTCCGTCCAATCATCATGACCACCCTGGCGGCCTTGCTGGGTGCCCTGCCCTTGATGCTCGGTTATGGTGTGGGTGCCGAACTGCGCCAGCCGCTGGGGATTGCCGTCGTCGGTGGTTTGCTGGTCAGCCAGATGCTGACGCTGTTTACGACACCGGTGATCTACTTGCAGCTGGAGCGGGTGTTTCATAAGCCAAAGGGATCCCAACCTGTGGGAGCGGCCGGGGTGGCGCTCCACCTTGCTCGCGATAAACGATAACGCGGTGGGTCTTCCAGCCGCGTCTCATGTATCGCGGGCAAGCACCGCTCCCACACAGACTGTGTGAAAACTACTGCGCTCGGCAATACTGCGTTAAAAACAGGCGAAAAATGCTCATTTAGAACACCTAGACTCCGCTTTTTCGCCTGTTTTTGCCTTGTCTTGCCGTCGCTCGCTACGTTTTCACACAGTCTGCACAGGAATGTATTCCAGCTGAAAAACTGTGTATTTTTTTTGCACCAAGAGACCCTGCCCCATGCGTGTCCTGATCATCGAAGACGAAGAGAAGACCGCTGATTACCTGCGTCGCGGTCTGACCGAGCAAGGCTTTACCGTGGACCTCGCTCGCGACGGCATAGAAGGCCTGCATCTGGCGCTGGAGAGCGATTACGAGGTGATTATTCTCGACGTGATGCTGCCCGGTCAGGATGGCTTTGGGGTGTTGCGCACATTGCGCGCCCGCAAACAGACGCCTGTGATCATGCTCACCGCCCGCGAGCAAGTGGATGACCGTATCCGTGGCCTTCGCGAAGGTGCCGATGACTATCTGGGCAAGCCGTTCTCATTTCTTGAGCTGGTCGCTCGCCTGCAAGCGCTGACCCGACGCAGCAGCGGTCACGAACCCATGCAAATCAGCATCGCCGATCTGTGGATCGACCTGATCAGCCGCAAGGCAACGCGCGCCGGGCTGCGCCTGGACCTGACAGCCAAGGAGTTCTCTTTGCTCAGTGTGCTGGCGCGCCGCCAGGGTGAAATCCTCTCCAAGACGTCCATCGCCGAGATGGTCTGGGACATCAATTTCGACAGTGACGCCAACGTCGTCGAAGTGGCGATCAAACGGCTACGCGCCAAGCTGGACGGCCCCTTCGAACAGAAATTACTGCACACGATTCGCGGCATGGGCTACGTGCTTGAAAGTCGTGCCGGAGAATCGCAGTGAGGACGGACTCCATCGCCCTGCGCCTGAGCGGCCTGTTCGCGCTCGTGGCGTTGCTGGTTTTTACCCTGATCGGCTGGGCGTTGTACCTGCAGGTTGATAAAAGCATGGCATTGCTGCCGGAAGCAGAGGCGGAAGCCCGCTACAGCGTGCTGGAATCCGCGGTCAATCGCCACAGCGACGTCGAGCACTGGGGCCGGATCAAAAACAAGCTGAAGCTGCTCAGCGAAGAAGACAAGCGCTTGCGTTTCTGGGTAGTCAGTGACAATCCGGTCTATGAGTTTGGCAACCCGGATGCCGACATTCGCCGTTTCGCCAATGGTCCCTTGGGCATGCGTGACCTGCAAATTGCCGGGCATGAATATCCGTTCAAGGTGTTGGTCAGCCAGTTCGACGCCAGGGAGCAACGCCCGCCGCTTCGTTTCCTGATTGCCGTCGATACCGATACATTTCTGCAAACCCAGCACTCGCTGATGATCGCTCTGATCGGTTTCGCGACGTTGGGCATCCTGCTGGCTTCGGTGCTGGGTTACTGGGCCGCGCGTATTGGATTGCGGCCGTTGACCAGTCTTTCACTGGAGGCGCGCAAGCTCACACCTCCCAGACTCTCCGGACGCCTGCAGATGACGCCGCTGCCACCGGAACTGAACCAGTTTGTAACGTCGTTCAACTCGACACTCGAGCGAGTCGAGCAGGCCTATGCGCGGCTTGAATCCTTCAACGCGGATGTCGCCCATGAACTGCGTTCGCCGCTGACCAACCTCATTGGTCAAACTCAGGTTGCCTTGACCCGAGGGCGTTCGGCGGAACACTACTTCGAGGTGCTGCAATCGAATCTGGAAGAGCTCGAACGACTGCGCTCGATCATCAATGACATGCTATTCCTGGCCAGCGCTGACCAGGGCAGCAAGGTAACGGAACTGACGTGCGCGTCTCTGGCTGAGGAAGTGGCGACCACACTGGATTATCTGGACTTCATTCTTGAGGATGCCCAGGTGCGCGTCGAAGTCCACGGTGATGCTCGTGTGCCCATGGAAAAGGCCCACTTGCGTCGGGCGCTGATCAACTTGCTGCACAATGCCGTGCAACACACCGAGGCTGGGCGAACGATTCGCGTGGAGATCACCGAGCAGACAGATCATGTCAGTGTGGGCGTCGCTAACCCCGGCACGCAGATCGCCAGTGAGCACCTGCCCAAACTGTTCGAACGTTTTTACCGGGTGGACGCCTCGCGCGCCAATAGCGGTGCCAACCATGGCCTGGGACTGGCCATCGTCAAAGCCATTGCGCTGATGCATGGCGGCAGCGTATTCGTGCACAGCCGCGACGGTATCAATACCTTCGGGATCAACTTGCCGTTGTGATGCTTTTCTTTGAAGCAAACCACACCTGACTAACGGGCCTGGAATTCAATCCTGCGGGGCAGACTGTGCGGCGATCCGACTTTCGCGCGATAAACAATGACGCAGTCTATTTTCCAGATGCGTCTCATGTATCGCGGGCAAGCCCTGCTCCCACAAGGATGAGTGTCCAGGCATGTGTTTTTTACAGATACAACACTCCAGCAAATAAAACGTGTTCACAAACACAATAAATCACTGCTGTTTCAACGCGCCCTGTATGGGTTATAAATACCGGATCGATAACCACTATCAATATATGAATTCCTTAAACCTCTTTTAAAACAAAGAGTTGAGGAAGATTTATTATTTACCGGGTTCACTCCGCGCAATGATTGCTCATCACGCCATGCAGGCACCGAATAAAAAATGGACTCGGCCAGAGATTTTCCTGGTGTGCGGCAGTGTGCTGGCAATCGCCGCCATTGCGATCATTGTTGTCTCGTTATTGACCCGTGAACGAAGGGATGCGAATGAAGCGGCAGCGCGGGCTTCGTCCAATATCGTGAGCCTGATTGATGCCGATGTATTGCGTAATGCAGAGCTTTACGACACCTCTCTACAGGGCATGATCAGCGCATGGCAAATGCCCGAACTGCACAACATTGCGCCCAAATTACGTCACCTGGTCCTGTTTGATCGCTCAACCGCTGCACGCTACAAAGGCGACCTGCTGTTGATAGACAAAGACGGCCGTATTCTCGCCGATTCCACATCACTGACGCCCCGCACGGTCAATCTTGCTGATCGCACGCACTTCCAGGAGCTCAGGCGTAACCCTTCAAGCGAGATGCTGGTGGGTGCGCCCTTCAAGTCCCGCGGCGGGTTCAAGGACTGGTGCATCAGCTTCAGTCGGCGGATATCGGGCGAGGACGGCTCTTTTCAAGGCATCGCCAGTGCGGCGATGCGCCTGGTGTATTTCAAGCAGTTGTTTCGCACGCTGGACATTGGTCCGGACAGCAACATCACGCTACTTAACACTGACGGCGTTCTGCTCGCCCGTCATCCAGAAATCTCCGGCAAGGACCTTATCGGCACCAGCTTTGCCAGCACCCCAAATTTCAAACGGATTATTGAAGAAGGTAATGGCAGTTTTTCTGGTACGTCATCCATCGACGGCAAAGAGCGCCTATACACGTTTTCCCATGTCGGCGATTTGCCGCTGATTGTTGTAGTAGGCCAGTCCGTCAAAGAGGTCTACGCCCTCTGGCATCGCAATGTTCTGCTGGTTGGTTTCGCAACCACCGTACTGTGTCTGGGTATTCTGTGGCTGAGCCTGCTGCTGCGCCGTGAATTAGGCCTGCGGCATCAGGCCGAAGAAGAGCTCAGAACCCGCGCCTCAACCGATGCGCTGACCGGGCTGGCCAACCGGCGTCGGCTCGATGAAGTGATTAAAAGCGAATGGATGCGCAGCATCCGTTCAGGCAAACCCGTTTCGCTGCTGGTGATCGATGTGGATCACTTCAAAGCCTTCAATGATCGCCACGGCCATCATGGCGGAGATGAAGCGCTACGCAACGTTGCGACGACCATCGCCAACAACATCAGAAGACCGGGTGATTTTGTGGCTCGTTATGGCGGCGAAGAGTTTGTCGTGGTGCTGGGTGAAACCGATATGGAGGGTGCCAGAGCCATCGCAGAGGTCATCAGGCAAGCCGTACAGGACATTGCCCCTTATGCGGGGGATAACCAGCCAATTACCGTCAGCATTGGTATCGCCTGTACAGAGGCGAATGCTGGCGCCCCTGTTGATACGCTGTTCAGCACTGCCGACAAGGCGCTGTATGTTGCCAAAAGCAACGGGCGCAACAGAGTTGAGCCGACTTAGGTTTTAGGGGATGTTGAGAAGAAGGCAGGGTTCAGTCAGTTGATTATCCAGCGATAACGTTGGCCTCTTCGCGAATAAATTCGCTCCTGCCGGCCCGAGGGAGGCCAAAAATATCGCTGAATTACAGCCATAAAAAAACGCCAGACTGGCTGGCGTTTTTTAGACAATCAAGTCTTAGTGTGCAGCTTTCTCGGCACGAGCAGCATTACGCAGGTCACGGACTTTATCGTGGTTAGCTTGTACGCCAACCAGTTGCTTGTCGATCAACGAGGTAACGGAAGCTGGCAGGTTTTTCTCAACCGCTTTCTGACGGGCTTCTTTGTAAGCCTTCAGCGCTACGTCTTCGCCGCGCTCTACTTCTTCCAGGATTGCTTTGTCGTCTTTGCCGGTCAATACCGACTTCAGGTCAACCCATGCGCGGTGCAGGGTGCCGCTTACGCTGGAAGAGGTTTCTGGATCGCCGCCCAGTGAACGTACTTCAGCCTGCAGTTCAGCGACAGAAGTTTTGATTTCTGCAGAACGGCTCAGGAAGTAAGCCTTGATCGCAGGGTTTTTGATATCTTCTGCGCTGGTCTGAAAACCCTTTTCGCCATCTTTGCTGGTTTCGATCAGGTCGTTCAGAAGGGAGATCGATTCTTTATTGATGTCAGTCATTTTCAAGTTCCTTATGGGCAGGTTTATACAAAATGATTTGCATGCTTAGGTAATTGCAGGGGGCATGCCAGCTTTTTTGAATAAACTTAAACCTTTAAAATCAATGACTTATATTAAACACCATACAGATGAGTCGTGATTTCTGCATGAACTGTCCTTTGGCCTGCATGCAGAATGCACGTATCGTCAGGGTGTTTTGAAATCAGGTAACGCGAAGCTCATGGATCCGGAAAAACTTTTGCTGCTGGTCACCCGCGAAATGCCGTTTGGCAAATACAAAGGCCGCCTGCTGGCCGACTTGCCGGGCCAATACCTGAACTGGTTTGCGCGGGAGGGCTTCCCCAAGGGAGAGCTGGGCAGCCTGCTGGCGTTGATGCAGGAGATTGACCATAACGGCCTGTCGGAGCTGCTGGAACCGCTGCGCACGGGGCCGCGGAAGAAGTACAGCGATCGCCAATAGCAGTGGATTTCCGGGGCGCCATCCAATGTTGCGTGCAAATTGCCCTTGTAGGCGCTCACGAGCACCGCGAGGCAGCGATGGCGCGTCCTGTCTGGAATACCGCCATCGCGGCCTCGCGGTGCTCGTGCGCTCCTACAGGTTCTATGTTTGCTGCGCGACAGCGTGGTTTTAGTGACACCGGGGCGACTCCTACAGGATTGTGTTCACAGTGGCTTCTACAAAACGTGTCATTCAGTCAGAAAGAGAGGACGCAATGCTCAAGCAACAGGCAAGGGATGAACAGTTCTGGCAGGCAATCGCCGGGCGCTACGACGTTGAGCCAGGGCCGATCAATCTGGAGAACGGCTACTTCGGGCGTATGACACGTGAGGTCATGGAAGACTATCGTCGCAATATTGATTATGTGAACCGTAGCAACTCGGTCTATGTGCGTCGTCAATTTGATACCCATGACAGCGGCATGATCCACGCCGAACTGGCGCAGCTGCTACAAGTCAGCGCAGAAGAAATCGCAATCACCCGCTGCGCATCCGAATCGTTACAGTCGCTGATCCGCAACTACAACCAGCTGCAACCTGGCGATCAGGTGCTGATCTGTGATCTGGATTACATCAGCGTGCAGTCTGCCATGCGCTGGCTGGCCAAAAGCCGTGGCGTCGAAGTCATAGAGATTTCCCACGTCCACCCCGCTACCTACGAAAGCCTGTTGAACAGCTATCAGCAAGCCTTCGAGCAATATCCACGGCTCAAGCTGATGGCGCTGACCCACGTCACTCACCGCACAGGGCTGGTAATGCCGGTTCAAGCCATTGCGGGCCTGGCGAAAGAGCACGGCGTGGATATCATCCTTGACGGTGCCCACGCATTGGGCCAACTGGATTTCAAACTCGACGAGCTGGGCGTGGCGTTCGCGGGCTACAACCTGCAGAAGTGGATTGGCGCGCCGTTGAGCCTTGGGTTTATCTATGTAGCGCGGGAGAGGATTTCAGCCATCGACCCGGACATGGGCGACACCCGCTACTCCCCCGATAACATTCTGTCGCTGGTGCCTTATGGCACACCGAACATTCCGGCCTGGATGACCCTGCCCAAGGTGTTCGAAGAGCATGCGGCGATGGGTGGCTCGGCCAGTAAAGGCGCACGCCTGAACTACCTGCGCGACTTGTGGGTAAAGCCGTCCAGAGAGCTGGACCATATCGAGATTCTGACCCCGGACGATCCGCGGCTGTATTGCGGGATCACCGCGCTGCGCTTCACCCGTCAGGCAGATCAGCAGAAGATGGTTAAGCGCTTGCTGGAGGACTACAACCTGTTCACCGTCGCCCGTGAGGGCGCAGCGTGCGGGCCTTGTATCCGGATTACGCCGGGGTTCAGTACCTCGGCGGCGGATATGGGGTTGTTGGTGGAGGCGCTGCAAAAGCTCGTGTGAATGCCGAACTTCGAACTGTGGGAGCGGTGCTTGCCCGCGATAAGGCTGGACGCGATCTAAAGTGAACCGCGTCCAGCCTAATCGTCGGAATGCCGCCCAGACCAAGCTCTGCTCCTATCAAACAAAATATAACTATATGATTTGGAATGCTTTTTACTGTAGGAGTGAGCTTGCTCGCGATAGCTCCAGTACAGGCAATATATTCATCGACTGACAGGCCGAATCGCGAGCAATGTGGATCGCCACCCCGGTCACTCCTACAGGGTCCGTGTTTGCTGCGCGACAGCGTGGTGTCAGGGACACCGGGGCGACTCCCACAGGGGAATGTATTGCGGCTCAACAGCGGATTAATCAATCAAACAACGCCATCGCCTGCGCGGTGGCTTCCTGGATACGGCCCCAGTCGCCGTTCTTGACCCAGGCATTGTCGATCATCCACGTACCGCCGACGCACATGACGTTAGGCTGCGCCATGTAGCTCTTGAGGTTGTCGGCGTTGACGCCGCCGGTTGGGCAGAAACGCACTTCATTGAACGGGCCGCCAAGGGCTTTGATCGCCGCAACGCCGCCGCTGATTTCTGCCGGGAACAGCTTGAAACGACGGTAGCCCATCGCGTAGCCGATCATGATTTCCGACGCACTGCTGATACCGGGTAACAGCGGCAGCGGGCTGTCGAGCGCCGCTTGCAGCAAATCTTGCGTACTGCCTGGCGTGACGATGAATTGTGAACCGGCTGCCTCGGCCTCGGCCAGCATGTGCCGGTCGAGAATGGTGCCAGCGCCGACGCAAAGCTCAGGGCGCTGCTCACGAAGAATGCGGATTGCGCTCAGGCCAAACGCCGAACGCAAGGTGACTTCCAGCGCCGTCATGCCACCGGCAGCCAAAGCATCCGCCAGCGGCAGGACGTCTTCGTCACGCAGGATGGTGATGACCGGCAAAATCTTTGCCTTGGCGCAGAGGTCGTCAATCTGCTTGATCTTGTTCGCCATGCTGTTCAGCGGCTGAGTGGTATCGACGGTGTTCATGGCGGCGGATCCTTTTGTTATGGGCACCAGTAAATCTCAAGTGAAGAGTCAAGAAAGGCGCGTATTGGCATTTCAGCGAGGTCATCGCCCGCCAATGCGGCCCGCAGGGTGTCGAGTTTGGCCTGACCGGAAACCGACAGAATCGGCAGGCGCGCCGAAGCCAGCAGTTGACGGGTCATGGTCAGGCGTTGATGCGGAACAGCTGGTGCCAGCATCGGCAAGCAACGACGAGTACTGTCCAGTCGCAACGCTTCGCTCAGGTTCGGACTGTTCGGGAACAGCGACGCGGTATGACCGTCATCGCCCATGCCCAGAATCAGCACGTCAATCGGTGGCAGTTCGGCCAGCGCCTGATCAGCCGCGTCGGCGGCCTCTTCAAGGCTCGGCGCGACGGTGTATAGACCGAAGAAGCGCGCCTTGGCCGCAGGACCTTGCAACAGGAAACGCTGCAGCAGCCCGGCATTGCTGTCGGCGTGCTCAACGGGCACCCAGCGCTCATCAGCCAGGCTGATAACCACTTTCGACCAGTCCAGCGGCTGCTGCGCCAGGCTCTGGAAAAACGCCACCGGGCTACGGCCACCGGAGACCACCAGCGTCGCGACGCCCTTGGCGTTGATTGCAGCGCTGAGCTGTTCGGCTACATTGGCTGCCAGCGTCTCGGCCAGCAGCTGCGGATTATCGAATTCACGGGCCACGAGGCCCTGCGGAAATTCAAGTTCACATATCGCCATACCACGATCTCCCATCACGAGTAATCAGGGCAATGGAGCTCATCGGCCCCCACGTTCCGGCGGGGTAAGGCTTGGGCGCATCGCCCGCCTTTTTCCAGCCGGCGATCAACTGATCGCACCATTGCCAGGCGTACTCAATTTCATCTTTGCGAACAAACAGGTTCTGATTGCCGCGCATGACTTCCAGCAACAAACGTTCGTACGCATCAGGCACGCGCGCGCTGCGGTAAGTGTCGGAAAAATTCAGTTGCAACGGGCCGCTGCGCAGCTGCATGCCTTTGTCCAGGCCCTGATCCTTGGTCATGACCTGCAAAGAAATGCCTTCGTCCGGCTGTAGGCGAATGATCAGGCGATTGCTGATCTGCATGCGTTGCTCAGGGGCGAAGATGTAGTGCGGCGGCTCTTTGAAATGGATCACGATCTGCGACAGTTTTTGCGGCATACGCTTGCCGGTACGCAAATAGAACGGTGTACCTGACCAACGCCAGTTACGGATATCGGCACGCAGGGCAACGAAGGTTTCGGTGTCGCTCTGGGTGTTGGAATTCTCTTCTTCCAGATAACCCGGCACAGCCTTGCCTTCGCTGTAACCCGCGGTGTACTGACCGCGAACCACTTGAGTGGCGAGGCGCTCAGGCGTAAACGGTGCAAGAGCCTTGAGCACCTTGACCTTCTCGTCACGAATACTGTCGGCGGACAGATCACTCGGCGGGTCCATGGCGATCAGACACAGCAATTGCAGCAAGTGGTTCTGGATCATGTCGCGCAGTTGCCCGGCCTGATCGAAATACCCCCAACGGCCTTCGATACCCACCTTCTCCGCAACGGTGATTTCCACGTGGGAGATGTGATTCTGGTTCCACTGGGTTTCAAACAGGCTGTTGGCGAAACGCAAGGCGATCAGGTTCTGAACGGTGTCCTTGCCCAGATAATGGTCGATGCGGTAGACGCGGGTTTCCGGCAGGAACTGCGCCACGGCATCGTTGACACGACGCGACGAGGCGAGGTCGTGGCCGATGGGCTTTTCCAGCACGGCACGGGTGCGCTCGGTCAGGTTGACCGATGCCAGGTTTTCACAGATCGCGCCGTATACCGAAGCCGGCGTGGCGAAGTAGGCAATCAGGGTTTCCGCATCGCCCACACGCTCCGCCAGCGCGACGTAATCCTCGGCCTTGAGAAAGTCGACGTGCAGGTAACTCAGACGCGCCTGGAAACGCTCCACGTGTTCAGTTTCAAGCTGTGCTTCGGGAACAAAGCGGCGTAATGAATCTTCGATGTGTGCCAAATGCTGCTGTGCGTCGCCAGACTCACGCGCCAACGCAAGAATTCGCGTGTCAGCGTGCAGCAATCCAGCGCGGTCGAGCTGATAAAGCGCCGGGAACAGTTTGCGCACTGCCAGGTCGCCCAAGGCGCCAAACAAGGCAAAAGTGCACGGTTCAACCGTAATCGAGAGCATAATGTTGGTTCTTTTATCAAGTTAAGCTACAAATACCTTTTTTAAAGGCGTTACTCAAGGCCATATGTAGTAATAACCACAACATTCCATCTAGAAGCATATTCCAGTGGTGATCAACACAGGCCCTGAGTACGATAGGCCACCTTTGCTACAGGCTAAAGGCCCTATGTGCCTGCCCTCAAAAAAACCTGAGCAAATCTGCCTGATTAGGACTTTGAATGGACCACTCAAGAAATCTTCTGGAGCAGATCCAGAGCCGCCTCGAAGAGCTCAACAAAGCGGAGCGCAAGGTAGCTGAAGCGATTCTTCTTAACCCACAACAAGCAACTCGCTTCAGTATCGCGGCATTGGCTCAGGCTGCAAAAGTCAGCGAGCCGACCGTCAATCGATTCTGCCGCTCATTTGCAGTCAGCGGTTATCCAGAGCTCAAATTGCAGTTGGCACAAAGTCTGGCCAGCGGTGCCGCGTACGTCAGTCGTGCAGTGGAAGCCGACGATGATCCCGAGGCTTACACCAAGAAGATCTTCGGCAGCGCGATTGCGTCGCTGGACAGTGCCGTCCAGCAACTGGATCCGGCGCTGATCAGCAAGTCTGTGGACATGTTGATTCAGGCGCGGCAGATCCACTTCTTCGGGCTGGGTGCCTCGGCACCTGTGGCGCTGGATGCCCAGCACAAATTCTTCCGTTTCAATCTGGCGGTGACCGCTCACGCCGACGTGCTCATGCAGCGCATGATTGCCTCGGTGGCCCACACTGGTGAATTGTTCGTGATCATTTCCTATACAGGCCGCACGCGGGAACTGGTGGAAGTGGCACGTATTGCCCGGGCCAATGGCGCTTCAGTGCTGGGCCTGACCGCTGCCGGTTCGCCGCTGGCGCAGGCCAGCACCGTGAGCCTGAATATCCCGCTGCCGGAAGACACCGATATCTACATGCCGATGACCTCGCGGATCATCCAGCTCACCGTGCTCGATGTGCTGGCTACCGGCATGACCCTTCGCCGCGGCGTGGACTTCCAGCCGCACCTGCGCAAGATCAAGGAAAGCTTGAATGACAGCCGGTATCCGGTTGAGGATCAGGGGTAGCGCTTAAAGCTTTCTGTAGGAGCTGCCGAAGGCTGCGATCGCGGCGTATCAGGATAAATGCTTCGCAGCCTTCGGCAGCTCCTACAGAAAACGCATTTCAATCCAGTAGTTGCATGTTGGCTCCTGTGTTTGACTTCAATGCAGCAAACACGCCTGCAAACTCAGCTCGACCAGCTCGCCCGGTGCCAGGCTCAGGCTTTCATCGCCGCCTGACGCCGCTTCGACACAGACAAAACCGGATGCCTCATTGCCCGCCACGCCTAGCAGCGGCCTGTTACCGGGATGCCAGACGACAGTGTTGGCGTTATCACGGCTGTTGATCCCCAGGCGACGCTGCCAGGTTTGATCTTCCAGTTGCAGCGCCCCGGTGTGTTCAAACACCCGCTGACAGCCGCCAGCAACGCGTAGCTCGCCTTCCTGCCGACACACCCGTCGATTCAACTGATCGTAGCCCTGAGCGCCTTCCAGCCCCTGCAACGCAATGTCTTCCACATCACTGATTCGCCAGTAAGCATGCAAAGCGTGGCCAAACTGGCAAGGCTCGCTGTCTTCATGACAGGTGCTGAGCCGCAGGTTCATGCCCTGCCCCAGTTCGGCATACAAGTCAGCCTGCCAGTCACACAGCTGCAAACGCCAGTGCAGGCTGACGCCGGACTCGCTCTCGTGGCTGTCGATCAGCTTCCAGTCCACCAATCGCCCCCAGCCATGCGCAGGCCAGCCGGGTTCATTCGGGTGCTTTCCATGCCAGGGCCAACACACTGGCACTCCACCGCGAATCGCGCCCACCTGCGGCCAGCGCGACGCACACCAGAGCCAGGGTTTCTGCCCCGTGGGCTGGAAATGCAGCAGTTGAGCACCCTGACGACTGAAGGCGGCCTGGCACAGCGGATGATTGATCAGCAGCACATCGCGGTGCTGATGACGCTCCCACTCAAAAGTCGGCCGGGTACGTCGGGATGTGAAGAATCGCTGTAGGGGGTGTTCGGACATCCAATCCGCTCCAGTCGAAAAATTGCTTGGAAGACTCTAACTGTGGGAGCAGAGCTTGCTCGCGATAAGGCTGGACGCAGTTCACTTCGGATCGCGTCCAGCCTTATCGCG
>NZ_JAWHNU010000017.1:0-29394 GCF_032582135.1 Pseudomonas syringae group sp. J309-1
TTATACATAGATGCAACCGGGTAGCAGTGTTCAAAAGCAGGTTGAATGTAGGGGCGAGTCCATACATAGGACCGGCTTTAGCCGGGAGGACGTCGGTACATTCGCCTTGCTTCTTTCGTCAGGGGCATTGCCCTCCCGGATAAAGCCGGTCCTACGGCCCCTTCGTTTGCTACGGGCCAGCGCGGCGTCTGGACGACGGCCGCGCTCCTTTAGACCTATAGAAAAGGCATTTCAATTCAAGTAACGGGCTATGCCTAAACAGACATTTGCGCAAGCCGGATCACTTACTGCCGCTCGACCCACCTTCGCCACCGCCACTGCCGCCACCACTGCCGCCCATACCCTGGTCATTCTTCATCCCGCCGCCTTCAGCGCCGCCTTTCTGCGGTTCAGGGTCCATGCCTTTGGTGCCAGGGCTTGTACCTTCTGCGCCAGATGAACTGCCATCGGTGTTTTTCTTCAAGACAGGAGGCGGGGTCTTGGCCGAGCCATCCACGGGATTGGTCGGGCCCGTGGAGCCAGCCATGGCCGCGCCGGTCGCCACTGTCATAAGGCTGGCCAGCGCCAGGGCCGTTAATCTGGACTTGTTCATGAGATGCGTCTCCATTGTTGTTAGGGGGTTACTTGCATTGGTGCACGGGGTCGTGAAATAGGTGCCGAAAGCCCCGACCAATGGCGTATCGCTCCTCAGTTATAAGAATGGTGGCGTAGAGCTAGTAGCGGGGCAGGTATGCCTTGAAAACCCTTGAACCCTTGATTTTATTGCGCGAAACCCCCTTTCTTAGGGTTTTTCTTGTAAGCCAAAACGTACATGAAAGGACTCTGAAAGACACAACTCGACTGATTGTCATGAAACCGCAACATTCAGAGGATTAAATCCGCATCGGGCCTTCCCATGGACGGGCCACCAAATTTCCCTTGTTGAGGTATCGCCGTGATTCTGCTGACTAAAAAACGCTTGTCGGTTCTGCTCGCTTCGATGTGCCTGAGTGGTATGGCTCATGCGGTAGACGTAACAGGCGCTGGTTCGAGTTTCGTCTTCCCGGTTATCTCCGCGTGGTCGCAGAATTACAGTAAGTCTGCCGACAACCGCATCAACTACCAGTCGATCGGTTCCGGCGGCGGTATCGCTCAAATCAAGGCCGCGACCGTTGACTTCGGCGCATCCGATGCTCCTCTGTCTGCCGAAGACCTTGAGAAAGGCGGCTTGGGTCAATTCCCGAGCGTGATCGGCGGTATCGTGCCAATCATCAACGTTGAAGGCATCGAGCCAGGCCAGCTGAAACTGGACGGCCCGGTACTGGCCAAAATCTTCATGGGTGAAATCAAGAAGTGGAACGATCCAGCCATCGTTGCCTTGAACCCTGAGCTGAAAGACAAGCTGAAAGACCAGGCCATCACCGTTGTTCACCGTTCGGACGGTTCGGGTACTTCTTACAACTTCACCAACTACCTGAGCAAAGTCAGCCCGGAGTGGAACGAGAAGCTGAAGTTCGGTTCGACCGTTCAATGGCCAGCCGGTGTAGGTGGCAAGGGTAGCGAAGGCGTTTCTGCCTACGTGAAGCAGATCAAAGGTTCGATCGGCTACGTTGAGCACTCCTACGCTGAAACCAACAAACTGTCTTACACCCAGTTGAAGAATGCCGCTGGCAAGTTCATCAAGCCAGACGCCAAAGCCTTCGCTGCCGCAGCTGACACTGCCGACTGGAACAGCGTTAAAGACTTCAACCTGATCATGACCAACGCCCCGGGTGAAACCGCTTGGCCGATCACCGCGACGACCTGGATCATCATGTACAAGAAGGCCAAGAACGCAGAGCAAAGCGCTGCTGCTTTTGACTTCTTCAAGTGGTCCCTGGAAAACGGTCAGAAACAAGCTGAAGACCTGTCCTACGTAGCACTGCCGAAAGCCTTGGTCACCAAGGTTGAGGACTACTGGAAAACCGAGTTCACCAAGTAATTCGACGTTTCTCCGGCTCACCCCTGTCATCGTGAAGCGATGACAGGGTTTCTTTGCGAGTGGACCCAAGATGACTGAAAACACCCAATATTTGTCCGCTGCGATCCCTGCTTCCGTCTCCGAGGGTGAGCGCCGAGCGGCTCGCGATCAGCGTCATGATCGCTGGTTCAAGCGCACCATGGGCGGTGCTGCAATGCTGGTTCTGGCATTGCTCGGCTGTATCGCACTTTCGACCTTGTGGGGCGGCAGCCTTGCATTCCAGACGTTCGGTTTTGGCTTTCTGACCAGCACCGAGTGGAACGTGGTCGATGGCAAGTTTGGCGCACTGGTGCCGATCTACGGTACTTTGGTGACCTCCTTTCTGGCTTTGCTGATTGCCGTTCCGGTGAGCTTCGGCATCGCGATTTTCCTGACTGAAGTAGCGCCGCCCTGGTTGCGCCTGCCGATCTCTTCGGCTATCGAACTGCTGGCGGGTATTCCTTCGATCATCTACGGCATGTGGGGCCTGTTCGTATTCGGTCCTTACATGGCTGAACATATCGCACCGTGGATCAATGAGAACCTGGGCGAACTGCCCTTTATCGGCCCGATGTTCCAAGGGCCGCCATTGGGTATCGGCATGCTCACCGCCGGCATCGTGCTGGCGATCATGATCACGCCGTTCATTACCTCGGTCATGGTCGAAGTCTTCAAAAGTGTACCTACCACCCTTAAAGAGTCCGCGTACGCGTTGGGCGGCACGACCTGGGAAGTGGTCTGGGACATCGTTCTGCCCTACACCCGTTCCGCGGTAGTCGGCGGCATCTTCCTCGGACTTGGTCGCGCACTGGGTGAAACCATGGCTGTGACGTTCGTGTTGGGTAACTCCCACCAGTTCTCGGCGTCGCTGATGATGCCAAGCAGTTCGATTGCTTCGGTGATCGCCAACGAGTTCAACGAGGCATACACCGACCTGCATCGCTCGTCGCTGATTGCCCTGGGCTTCCTGCTGTTCGTAGTGACCTTCATCGTGCTGGCCCTGGCTCGCATCATGCTGTCGCGTCTGTCCCGCAAGGAGGGGTTATGAGTAAGGATGTGACTGGCAACGAGAGCCTGTATCGGGTTCGCGACCTCAAGAACAAGGCTGCCATGGTTCTCAGTTGCGCTGCGACGGCCTTCGGCCTGTTGTGGCTGGTGTGGATCCTGCTGACCACCATCATCAACGGTGTGGATGCCTTGAACCTGCGACTGTTCAGCGGCATGACGCCACCGCCAGGTGTTGAAGGCGGTCTGGCGAACGCCTTTTACGGCAGCGTGCTGATGTCCGGTATCGGCCTGTTGATCGGTACGCCGATTGGCCTGATGGCTGGCGTGTGGCTGGCTGAATTCGCCCGTTACTCGAAACTGGGCAACGCGGTGCGCTTCGTCAACGACATTCTGCTGTCTGCACCGTCGATCGTCCTGGGTCTGTTTGTGTACACCGCGGTGATCCTGCCACTCAATGAGTGGACCGATCACAAAGTGGGCTTCTCGGCGATTGCCGGTGCGCTGGCCCTGGCGTTGTTGGTGATCCCGGTGGTGGTTCGCACCACTGATGAAATGCTTCAACTGCAGCCATCAACCATGCGCGAAGCCGCGCTGGCCCTGGGTGTGCCGCAATGGAAACTGACCCTGCAGATCGTACTGCGTGCCGCCAAAGCCGGTGTGGTAACAGGCGTCCTGCTGGCGCTGGCCCGTATCACCGGCGAAACCGCGCCGCTGTTGTTCACCGCATTTGGCAACCAGTTCTGGAGCAGCGATCTGCTCAAGCCGATGGCCAGCGTACCGGTCGTGGTGTTCCAGTACGCCATGAGCCCATTTGACGATTGGCACTCTCTGGCCTGGGCAGGCGCCCTGGTTATGACACTGTTCGTGCTGGTCCTCAGCCTCGCTTCCCGCTTAATTCTTTTGCGCAATAGGGCGTCTTGATGAATAACCTTTCCCTTGCCAATGAAAAAACCAAGATTCAAGTTCGTGGTCTGGAGTTTTTCTACAACGAACAGAAGTCGCTGAAATCCATCGACATGATCATCCCGGAAAAGCGCATCACCGCGATCATTGGTCCGTCGGGTTGCGGCAAGTCGACCCTGCTGCGCGTGTTCAACCGTATCTACGCGATGTACCCGAAGCAGGAAGCGAAAGGTGAAGTGCTGCTCAACGGCGAGAACATCCTGGCACCGGGCTACTCGATGAACCGCCTGCGCAGCCACGTGGGCATGGTGTTCCAGAAGCCTGTGCCGTTCCCGATGTCGATCTACGACAACATCTCCTACGCCATCAAACACCACGAAAAGCTGTCGCGTCGTGAAATGGAAGATCGCGTGGAAGAGGCACTGCGCGGCGCGGCGTTGTGGGACGAAGTCAAAGACAAACTCAACAAAAGCGCCACCGGGTTGTCCGGTGGTCAGCAGCAGCGTCTGTGCATCGCCCGCACCATCGCGCTGCGTCCGCAAGTGTTGTTGCTCGATGAGCCGACTTCAGCCCTCGACCCGATTTCCACTGGCCGTATCGAGCAACTGATTACTGAACTCAAAGAGCAATTCACGGTAATCATCGTGACTCACAACATGCAGCAGGCGGCACGTTGCTCGGACTACACCGCTTTCATGTTCATGGGTGAACTGATCGAGCACGGCGACACCGACACCATCTTCACCAAGCCTTCGAAAAGCCAGACTGAAGACTACATCACCGGCCGTTTCGGCTGATTTTCCCTTCTCAAGGAATCGGGGATACCCTGTCGCGGTCTCCCATGAATTCTTCCAGTCTACTGCGCAGCCAGCGTTCAGCCGGGTCAGTATCCATGACGCTCAACCAGGTCATGGACAGCTCCAGATTAGGCGTGATGAAGGGCAGGGGTTCGCCATACAGCCTGCCGGTATTGATCATTGCCTGAGTCAGGTGATCCGGAAGATTGCACAGCAAATCGGTGCCCGCCATCAGCGCGGGCAGCGTGCTGTATTGCGGAACGGACAGCACGGCATGCCGCTTGCGGCCAATGGCATCGAGCCATTCATCGGCGAAGCTGCTGATATTGGCCACATGCGACACCACCACATGCGGGCGTGAGCAGTACTCGTCCAGCGTCATGGGCGTTGCCGACTTGTCGGCACGTACCACCATCGGCTGTATCGAGCGCAGCAGTTTGCGTTTGGCATTGGCAGGCAGTTCTCGTGTCAGGCACACGCCAACGGTCACTTCACCGGACATGAGCAGTTCCGAGATATTCCAGTAGTTGACCTGTTTGATGACGAGTACAACGCCGGGTGCTTCTTCACGAATCGCACGTAGCAGGGCGGGCATCAGGCTGTATTCGACGTCATCCGAAAGGCCGATTCGAAAGGTCATGTCGCTGCTTGCCGGATCGAACTCCCGGGTCAGGCTCAGGGCCACGGACATGGCGTCCAGCGCGGGGGACAGGTGGTGGATGATCTCTTGTGCTCTGGCGGTGGGTTCCATGCGATGGCCGACGCGTATGAACAGCGGATCATTGAACAGTGCCCGCAACCGGTTGAGGGCGGCGCTGATCGTTGGTTGGCCGAGGAAGAGTTTTTCGGCAGCGCGAGTGACGTTGCGCTCTTGCATCAAGGTTTCGAAAACCACCATCAGGTTGATGTCGGCCTTGCGCAGTTCGTTTCGATTCATTGGGCTGGCGATCCGGGAGGGCTTTTAGCGTTGTGGGGTCAAGCTATCAGTTACAGGTTGTAACGCTCAAGCTGCTTGTTGGGTTTGGGTTTGGGTGTATATCCGTTATTGCGGTTGCTGCTGATATTGGTTGCGCTTTTACAGCGCGTCACTTTTGGGGCCCAAAAGTAACCAAAAGGCCTTTACCCCACCACTCGGCACCTCGCTGGTGCTCGGTGTACCCGCCCGCAGATCCTGAACCGTAGGCCGCCGCAACGGGCCATCCATGGCCCAATGCGGCTAACCCGGCATCCTTGCCGGGTTACCCACGCTTCAGAATCTGCGTTCGGCCAGCGTGGTTTAACGGGGCGCCCAAGATCAAAATCAAAAGCGTGGCGGCCTGACAGCCGACCTGATGTGTGAATTTACCGGGCTTCTGTAGGAGCTGCCGAAGGCTGCGATGCGGTGTGTCAGATCAAGAATGAGTTGGTTGTTGGGACGTCTCGCGAACAAGTTCGCTCCTACCCAGACTGTGTGAAAACCCTCAGACAAAAACAAACTGCGCGCGCTCACGTGAAATCTTTAAAAGTTTGTGTGGGTCACAGACCTCAAACTCACGTAGGAGCGCGGTTTTTTGAGCGTTTTTTAGCCAGCTAATTGGCTCGTGAGGTTTTCACACAGCCTGTACCGGTCCGAGGCGATCCTGCCGTTTTTCGCTCTGCTTTTGATCTGCTCTGCTTTTGATCTTGATCTTAGGCGCCCCGTTAAACCACGCCGGCCGGAATTCGACATTGCTGCGTGGGGCAAACCGGCAGGGATGCCGGTTTAGCCGCCTCAGGCCATGGATGGCCGGTGGCGGCGGCCCCACGCAGCAATGTCGGATTACGGGCATGCCGAGCCTAGGCGAGGCACCAAGTGGTGGGGCAAGAGCCTTTTGCTTACTTTTGGGCTCCTTTCAAAAGTGAGGCGCTGTAAAAGCGCAACCAATACCAGCCGTTACCGCAATAACGGATATACACCCTAAGCCAAACAGAAACAGGCCATTACAACTCCACACCCATTCCCGCACTGAACTTCAACGAAGCCCCACCGGTCAGCTTTACATGCTGATCAAGAGGGCTCGAATCCATGCATATCTCACTGGAACACCAAGTCGCATTGGTCACCGGAGCCAGTTCCGGCCTCGGCGCAGGGGCTGCCAAAGCACTGGCAGCAGCAGGGGCGGCAGTCGTCGTCAACTACAACTCCCAGGCAGAACCCGCTGAAAAACTTGCGGAACAAATCATCGCCGCAGGTGGCAAAGCCATCGCCATTGGCGCTGACGTATCGAAGGAAGACGACGTCGAGCGCCTGTTCGCCCAAACCATCGAACACTTCGGCCGCCTCGACATTTTGCTGGCCAATTCCGGGCTGCAAAAAGATGCGTCCATCGTCGACATGACCCTCGCAGACTGGAACAAAGTCATCGACGTCAACCTCACCGGACAATTCCTCTGCGCACGGGCCGCGCTGCGACAGTTCATCAAGCAAGGCATGCGCCCCGACGTGTCCCGCGCCATGGGCAAGATCATTCACATGAGCTCGGTGCACCAGTTGATTCCCTGGGCGGGCCACGCCAATTACGCGGCTTCCAAAGGTGGTGTCGATCTGCTGATGCGCAGCATTGCTCAGGAAGTGGGGGAGCAACGCATCCGCGTCAACAGCATTGCACCCGGTGCGATTCGCACCGCAATCAACAAAGACGCCATGGCGGGCGACAAAGAAGAAAAGCTCCTGAAACTCATCCCCTATGGCCGGGTCGGTGAAGCCGAAGACGTAGCCAACGCAGTGGTGTGGCTCGCTTCGGACCTGTCCGACTACGTGCATGGCACCACCTTGTTTATCGACGGCGGCATGAGCCTGTATCCGGAGTTTCGAGACAATGGCTGACTTCCCGGAAGAACCGCAAAACGCAATTGAAAACCACGGGATTATCGGTGACATGCGCAGCGCCGCATTGGTGGCCGATACGGGTAGCATCGACTTTTGTTGTTGGCCGGATTTCGACAGCCCGTCGATCTTCAGTGCGCTGCTGGACACCAACAAAGCCGGTATCTTTAAGCTGGCACCGGATCTTCCCAATGCGCGTCGTCAGCAGATTTACCTGCCCGAGACCAACGTGCTGCAGACGCGCTGGATCGATGAAGACGCGGTGGTGGAAGTCACTGATCTGATGCCGATTGGCGACAATGTCGATGACTTGCCGCGCGTTGTACGCCGCGTCGAGCTGCGCTTTGGTGCGGCGACCATTCGCATGCAGTGCCGGGTACGAATGGATTACAGCCGCGCCGAAACGGTGGCGAAGCTGGACGGCGAAGACGTCTGTTTCGAGGCTTCCGGTCAGCCGGGCATGCGCCTGTCAGCGAATGTGCCGATGCAAATCGATGAGCAGGCAGCCACTGCCGAGTTCACCCTGAAGAAAGGCGAGTTCGTTGAGTTCATTCTCGGCGGTATTGACGATCCTCAGGTCAGCGCCGGGCAATGCCAGCAATATTTCACCGACACCCTGGCGTTCTGGCGGCGCTGGAGTAATCAGTCGTCTTACCGCGGCCGTTGGCAGGAAATGGTCAACCGCTCGGCGCTGGCCCTCAAGCTGCTCACCTCGCGCAAGCACGGCGGCATTGTGGCTGCGGCGACGTATGGCCTGCCGGAAACGCCGGGCGGCGAGCGCAACTGGGATTATCGCTACAGCTGGATTCGTGATGCCTCTTTCACGGTGTACGCCTTCATGCGGCTGGGGCACACCGATGAAGCCAACGACTTCATGCGCTGGGTGCGAGGTCGTCTGGGGGACTGTGTCGAGGAGTCAAACAAACTCGGCATCCTTTACAGCCTCGACGGCCGAGAAGAATCGCCTGAAGAGCATCTTGATCATTTCACGGGCTATGGCGGCGCGTTACCGGTGCGTATCGGCAACGAGGCGTACAAACAGACTCAGCTGGACATCTACGGCGAGCTGATGGATGCCGTGTACCTGGCCAACAAGTATGGCGAAGCGATCTCTTACGAAGGGTGGAAACATGCGACCCGGCAGGTGGATTATGTCTGCGAGCACTGGCGCGACAAGGATGTTGGGATCTGGGAAATGCGCGGTGACGATCAGCATTTTCTGCATTCCCGGCTGATGTGCTGGGTGGCACTGGATCGCGCATTGCGTCTGGCGTTCAAGCGTTCGTTGCCCGCGCCTTTTGATCGTTGGGACAAGGAGCGTCAAGCCATCCATGACGACATCTGGAATAACTTCTGGAACGCCGACCTGGGCCACTTCGTGCAGCACAAAGGCAGCCGCAACCTGGATGCATCGATGTTACTCATGCCATTGGTGCGTTTCGTCGGGGCCAGCGATCCGCGCTGGCTGGCGACCCTCGATGCTATTGAAGCCACCCTGGTACGCGATGGCATGGTTTATCGCTATCGCAACGACGATGACCATGACGACGGGTTGGCGGGTGAAGAGGGTGCATTTACCGCGTGCTCGTTCTGGTACGTGGAATGTCTGGCCCGCGCCGGGCGTGTGGAACAGGCGCATCTGGAGTTTGAGCAATTGTTGCGCTACGCCAACCCTTTGGGACTCTACGCCGAAGAGTTCGACACCCATGGGCACCATCTGGGCAACACCCCGCAGGCTTTGAGTCACCTGGCATTGATCAGCGCGGCGAGCTTCCTGGATCGCAAGCTCGATGGTGCCAAGACGCTTTGGCAGCCTTGATGGGGTGGAATGCTTTTCCCTGTGGGAGCCGGGCTTGCCCGCGATACATGAGACTTAGTCAGAAGTCATACCACGTCATCGTTTACCGCGAGCAAGCTCAGCTCCTGTCGAAAAAATATTCGACTATCTGATTTGGAATGTTTTTTTACCTGTAGGAGCGCGCTTGCCCGCGATAGCGTCAGCGCAGCCGATACTTTTATCGACTGACAGGCCGAATCGCGGGCAAGCGCGCTCCTACACAGACTGTTTGAAAACTACTGCAGGCTGGGCACCTTCGGTGCTACGCGCACAATACTGCGTTAAAAACAGGCGAAAAATGCTCATTTAGAACACCTAGACTCCGCTTTTTCGCCTGTTTTTGCCTTGTCTTGCCGTCGCTCGCTACGTTTTCACACAGTCTGTACAGGTCCTGTGTTCGTTGCGCGACAGCGCGGTGCCTTCGCGACGGGGCGACTCCCGCAGGTTCTGCTGCACTCAGTAGGGCCTGCTTTAGCCAAATGGATAGCATTCCCAATCAGTGTGTAGGCGCTAGCGACTCTGCAACGCATACCCCACCACAGCATCTTCCAGCAGGAAGCGCTCACCGATCATTGCGCAGTAGCTCATTCGGGTGAGGAATGCGCCGTGGCCCGTGAGGAACACATTGATGTCCTTCACTTCCTCACACATTTCCAGCGTACGGCCTTGCAATGCGCCGCTGGCCTGAGCCGAGCGAAGGGCGCCCATGGGGGTCCAGTCGGCGATGATCAGGGCACCCTGCGGGGCAGTCTTTTCATACGCGCCAACGAACTGTTCAGCCGAACGATCCGGCAGATAGGGCGCCATGAAGTAGTGGATGTCGTCACGGAACGGGAGCGATTCACTGTGCACCGGCAAACGGATAATGCCCGTCGCGTACAGCGAGTAAACCAGCAAAATAGCGAACGGCGAGCTGAGCACTGAGAGGTGCAGCGCCGGTTGCCGACTGCAATCGGTCGACAGCAGGTGGCTTAGCCTTATCACGCCAAGGATGCACAGCAGCGCTACGCCAGGCAGAAAAAACGTGAAGCGATCGGTGACGTTGTAAGACACGGCGAAAACAAGATTCAGCGCTGCGGCACACCACAGCAAACGCAAACGGTTGTCTTTGGGAAACAGAATCAGCCCCAGCAACTGAGGGCCTATCAGCGATAACAGCAGAATGAACACCGAGTTCTTTTCGTGCCACATGTCATCGAAGCGGAACAGACTGCCTTCCCAGTTGGGCGTTTGCGCTCGTACTGAAGAACCCGTCAGGTAGCGATGGGCAATGTCGATCAGGCTCATGCCCGATTGCAGGTCGTGGGTAATCGCCGGGAACGCTACTGAAAAACCGAGGATGAAACCCGGAATGGTTACCCAGGTGCGCAGCTTGTGCTGATAGAGCAACTGCAAGTAGAGGGGCAGCAGAACCACGAAAGTCAGTTGATGGACAGCCGCGCCGAGGCCGGTCAGCAGGCCGATGATCAGCAATTTGCCGAGGTCACCAAAGCGTGACTTCTGTTTCAGATGAACCTGATAGGCCAGCAACACGAACAGCGAATGGAGGATGTAGACCTCAGCCTTGGTCGATACCCAGAAAACCCCGTGAGCCAGAATGGTTGCTGCGGCTGCCAACAGGCCCTGGCGCTGACTGGCACCCACATTCACTGCCAGTGAGTAAATGATCCACGCCAGCGGCAGCAGCAGAATGGAATTGAGCAGGCTCAACAAGTGAGGCCCGAACAGATCGAATACCAGGGTGTTGATGAACTGGTAGAGCGGATGATCCAGCGGTCCGAGGGACTGACTGAAGTAATGCCCCTGAGAAGCTTCGGCGAGGAATACGCCATTATCCATCCACTGGATAGGACCGCTTGAGGCGAAAAAACTGGCAGCTATGGCCCCACATAGCACTAACAACGCAACTGCATTCGAAGACTGACGTTGACTTCCCTGAACCATCGAGTAGCTCCTCTGCTAATCCGGGGTTGGTTGTTCGATTGAGGTGCTGCCCTGCGTATTGGCCTCCTTTAGCTGCAGCAGCATCACGGCACCGATGCCTACGGCAAACCATAAGGTCGCGAGGCGGATCAGCACGGTGGCGGCAATCGCGTCTGCGCTGGACATGCCTTTCCAGACCAGCAGGCCGACCATCACTGCTTCGGCACCGCCCAGTCCGCCGGGCATGAAACTGATCGCCCCGGCGAGCATGGCCAGTGCATAAACGAACACCGCGAAGGTCAGCTCGATGTCGGCACCCATCCAGTTGAGGATCCAGTGAAACGCCAGCGCTTCAGCGCTCCAGGCCACGACGCTAATGGACGTCACGCCCAGCAGCAGGTCCAGGCGATGGCAGCGCTGTGCCGCCAGCAGCACGTCGAGCAAATGGCGACCAAGACCGAGCAGTTTTCCGCCTCCCGCAGGTATCGCGGCAGCGATTCTTTCCAGTAGACGACGCTGGGAAAGCACCAGCAAGCCGATCCCCACGAGCACCATTCCCACCACAATCATGGGGCGTGAGTCCGGGTACAGCGACAGGCCAAACAGGGTCAGCAGCACCACCGCAAACAGGTCCGACAAACGCTCACTGAAAAACGCCGCGAAGCTTTGTGGCCAGGGCACGCCCCAACGTTTGAGCAATACCCCGCGCAGCGCTTCACCGGCTTTGCCCGGTGTGGTGGTCAGGGCAAACCCTGCCAGATAAATCTTCAGGCTGGGCCGCCACGGCACAGGATGACCGAGTACGTTCAGGTAGGTCTGCCAGCGCAAAAAGCGCAGGCCATAGTTGGCGGCGGACATCAGCAGCGCGATGGCAATGCCGATCAAACCCACTTCGCCCACCGCCTTGCTGACCGCCTCCCAGCCGCCCCACAGAGAAAATCCCAGGTAACCCAGCGCGGAAACCACCACAGACAAAACCACCGCGCGATAACGCCAGCCCGAGAGCAACAGCGCTTCGTTCACAGGTTCAGCCTCTTGAACAACGGCTGCGGGATCGAGCGGATGACCAGCATGATCAGCGCCCAGAAGCCTGGCGTATAAAGGGTCGGTGCCTTGCGGGCGATCCCGGAGACGATGCGCTCCGCCACCTGTTGCGGCTGCGCCAGGAGTGCTGCGGGCAGCGACAGGCCCTGGGTCATGGGCGTATCGACAAATCCCGGCTTGATGGTCAAGACGTGCACTCCGACCTTGAACAGGCGCGCCTGCAAACCTTCGCTGAACGTGGACACGGCAGCTTTGGCCGAACCATACAGGTAATTGGAAGGGCGGCCGCGATCACCTGCGACCGACGAGATGACGGCCAGACTGCCGCATCGCTGAATTTCGAACTGATTGGCCAGCAAGGTCAGCAAGGCGATGACCGAGGTACCGTTATTGGCGAACTCCTGCAACGCGACACGGACATCCTGCTCGCAGACCTTTTGATCGGGCAGGGTGCCGTGGGCGATCAATGCGACATCAATTTGCCCCAGCGCCAGCAAACAACTGTGCAGCATGGCTGGATGGGCTGCGATATCCGTCGCGTCCATCTCGTGCAGGCTGATCGCTCTGGCGCCACGACCCTTGAGGTCGGCGGCGGTCTGTTCCAGCTTGTCGCCGTTACGTGCCACCAGAAAGAACTCGCTGCCTTCACTGGCCCACAGTCGCGCGCAGGCGGTGGCGATGGCCGAGGTAGCGCCGATGATCAACACTCGTTTCATAAGAAGCCTCGTTTCATAAAATCACTCGTTTCCAGAAGCGCGACATCAGGGAGGGATCGCGCAGTGCTTCCAGTTGCTCCCAGGCGGGGTAGGCCTGGCGGAAATCACTGCCGCTCATATGCGCGTCCTTGGCCGGATAAAGGCGACCGCCCGCGGCCCGGACAATGGCGTCCAGACGCGGGAACAGGACGTGCTGCAAATCACTGCTGTTGGGGAAGTCCAGCGCCAGCGAGGTGCCGGGCAGGGGAAACGACAGCAGGCCGGGCGAGGCGATATCGCCGCAGCGCTTGAGCACTGCGAGAAAAGACCCCTGACCTGATTCAGCGATAGCCCCGAGCAGCTCGGTCATGGCCAGTTCGGCGCTGGCGTCGGGAATCACGCATTGGTACTGCTGAAAACCCTGGCGGCCGTAAATACGGTTCCAGTGCAGGATGCGATCCAGCGGGTAAAAGAATGGCTCGTAGGCGCTGCGTTTTGCGGTGCGCTTGCCTGGATGCGCGCGCCAGTAAAGCGAGTTGAACGCTCGAAGCGACACGTTATTGATCAGCGATACGGGCGGTGTCAGGGGCATTTTCAGACGGCTGCCGTGTTCGACCTCAAGCGAGCCGTAGTGCGCATGATCACCGACGATGAACACGCCGCGCCCGGTATCGGCACCTTTGGCCAGGCAGTCGACCCACGCCACGCTGTATTCGTGTTGGTGATCCAGTTCGGCGCTCAGGCTGAAAAATTCGGCCAGATTGGCAAAGCGCACCACCGTGCTGTCGATCTGGCTGGAGCGTATGCGCATCAGTTGCAGGTCGGCCCAATTGATCACGCCGGTGAGGCCCAGACCGCCAATACTGGCGGTGAACAGTTGGGCATTTTCCAACGGCGAACAGATTCGCGCCGTCTCGCCGTGGCGCAACAGGCCGAAACGCAAGACGTGGTTGCCGAAGGTGCCACGCAGATGATGATTCTTGCCGTGCACGTCATTGGCGATGGCACCGCCAACCGTGGCGAACTGAGTGCCTGGCGTCACGGGCAAAAACCAGCCATTAGGGATTGCCGCAGCGAGGATCTCGGCCAGGGTGACGCCCGCTTCCACGCGGATTGTGCCGGTGTTCCAGTCGGCACGAATGAACCGGTCCAGCGCGCGCATGTGCAGCACTTGATCACTGGCTGCCAGGCAACTGTCACCATAGCTGCGCCCGTTACCGTAAGGCAGGCTGGTCTGGTGCCGTTCAATGACGTTGCGCATGTGGTCAGTGAGGCCGTCGATCCACGGACAGGCATGTCCGTGCTGCGCCGTTTGCGGGTAGCGGCCCCAGGAATACAAGGGTTCAGTCATGCGGCAATCCAGAACACAAGAACGAAGAGGGCGCCGATCACCTGACTCATGCGGTCGCGAATCGCAAACACCACCGGGTCATCGTTCATCAGGCCGCGATGAGTGAGCATCCAGACCCTGGTGATCCAGAACAGCAGCAACGGGCAGGTCAGCCAGATCACATGGGGGTGGCCGTACATCGCGACCGTTGAGCCTTCGTGGATGTAGAGCGCCAGAACCATCACTGCCAGATGGCCGGAGGACGCACCCAGTGCGGCGATCATGTCCAGGTCTCCGGGGTAGTAACCGCGGCCCCGTGCCTTGTCCATCAAGTCCTTGGCCCGGGCTTCGCGCAGCTCAGCGTAGCGCTTGACCAACGCGAGACTGAGGAACATGAACATCGAAAAAGCCAGAATCCAGAAGGTCAGGGGCAGGCTGAAGGCAGCAGCACCGGCGAGGATGCGGGCGGTGTAAAGCATCGCCAGGACGATCACGTCCAACACCATCTGCCGCTTCAAGCTCAGCGAGTAGGCCAGGGTCAACCCGTAATAAGCCGCAAGGACGGCCGAGAACTGCCAGGGCAACAGCAGGCCGGACCCGACAAATGCGCCGATCAACAACACGGGAACAATGATCAACCCGGACTTGATCGACAGCTTGCCGCTGGCGAACGGGCGCTTGCGTTTGCTCTGATGATGACGGTCATCAGCCAGGTCCAGCAGGTCATTGAGCACGTATACGCTGGAGGCACACAGGCCGAAGAACAAAAAGGCCAGGACGCCGTTTAGAAGAAGGTCTGCTCTGCCAAACTGATGCGCCGCGAGCAGGGGAACGAAGATCAGCGCGTTCTTCATCCACTGGTGCATGCGCAACGCTTTGCGCCAGTCGCGCAGGCTTGAGGTATTGGAATGGATGACGTTCTTGACGTTGCCTTGCGCCTTGGCTTTTTTCTCCACCCCCGATAAAGGATTGACCACGATGGCTTCGCGGGCTGCATCCCAGATGGGCAGATCGTCCATGGAGTTGCCGAGGTAATCGAAACCGTTCTGACCGTAATGGCCCACCAACAGGTCACGCTTGGTGTGAGCTGACAGGTTGCGGTCGGCGTTGGAGGCGACCACCAGATCGAACAACTGCAAGTGTTCGGCGATGCGTTTTGCCAGGCTGTCGTGGCTGGCAGTGGCCAGAACGATCATCCGCCCGGCAGCCCGCTCGGCTTCGATCAGCTCGATCACTTGCGGGTCGTAGGGCAATACCGTTACGTCAATCTGGGTATTGAGCGCCAAACCTTCTTTAAGCGCCGCTTTACCCTTTAACAACCATCCAAACAGTTTGAAGATTTGCAGCGGATGACTTCGAACGAACGTCATCGCGGTTTCCATCAACAAGTCGGACTGCAATAACGTGCCGTCGAGATCGACAACTAAGGGGAGGAAAGTTTGGGGAGTCGTTTGTTGAACTCTTCCCTGAATTCTGGCCATGTCGGTGCACTCCTGCCGGGGGTGAGCGCACTATGAAACGGAAGAGCGATTTCGCCACCTCAATAAAACTAAACAGGTGTGTTTATATCGCCAGTGGGCTGGCGTCAGAAACTACCCTGAGTTTGTAATGCTTGATAGATAGAGGCGGTGTTTCATCCGGATTACAACTTGGTGGATTTCAAAAGACCGGCCGCTCACTCCTGATAGCAGTCCACTGTTTCTGTAAGGCGTCGCAACGTATCGTCGAGTCGCTCGGTTTCTGTAGGAGCTGCCGAAGGCTGCGATTGCGGTGTGTCAGGACAAGATGCTTCGCAGCCTTCGGCAGCTCCTACAAAAAGGTGTATTCCAATTTAAAGGATTGCATTTGTTCGACAGAAACCTGATGGCAGCTGTCTATTCCGCAAAACTGCGAGTCATAATGACCACGTTTTCAGCCGATGGAACGCCGTCATGATGAGCAATCCGCTGTTGCGTGCCCTTGTGCCGTTGGTGGCAGACCTGAGCCGTGAGCTGCCCGACGAGGAGCGCTACCGCCGCCTGTTGAGTGCATTGCGAGAACTCTTGCCATGCGACGCGGTGGCCTTGCTCAAATTTGAAGACGATGTATTGATCCCTCTGGCGGTTGAAGGCCTGAGTGCAGACACCCTTGGACGGCGCTTTCGGGTTCAGGAGCATCCATGGCTGAAGATCCTGCTGGAAAACCCCGGACCGACGCGTTTCTCCGTGGACTGCGGGTTGCCCGACCCCTATGACGGATTGGTCGATGGCCATGATGGCCAGCTTGAGGTTCACGATTGCCTGGGATGCCCGCTTTATTTTCAGGGCAAGCCATGGGGGCTGATTACCCTCGATTCTCTGGAGTCGTCGAGTTTCGCTCAGGTCGACCTGGATAACCTCGAAGCCTTTGCCAGCCTGGCTGCCGCGACGGTGATCGCCAGTGAGCGAATCAACCAGTTGGCAAAAGGATTCGAAGACCAACGGCAATTGGCTGAGGTGTATAAACGTGCTGCCGGTGGGCGTGGGCCTCGCGAGTTGATTGGCCAGAGTGCGGTCCACAAGCGACTGCTCCAGGAAATCCAGTTAGTGGGCAATAGCCCGTTGTCGGTGCTGATCACGGGCGAAACCGGCGTCGGCAAGGAACTGGTCGCTGAAGCCATACATCTGGGTTCGCCTCGTGCGCACAAACCGCTCATCAGCCTTAACTGTGCGGCGCTGCCGGAAACGTTGGTGGAGAGCGAACTCTTCGGCCATGTCAAAGGGGCGTTTTCCGGGGCAGTAAGCGGGCGCAGCGGGAAATTTGAACTGGCAGATAACGGCACTATCTTTCTCGATGAAGTCGGCGAGTTGCCGTTGTCTGTGCAATCCAAGTTGCTGCGTGTATTGCAGAGCGGGCAGGTGCAGCGGGTTGGTTCTGATCAGGAGCATCATGTGGATGTGCGGATCATCGCCGCCACTAATCGTGATCTTGCCGAAGAAGTGCGCGCCGGTCGCTTTCGAGCCGACCTGTATCATCGGTTGAGCGTCTATCCACTATTGGTTCCGCCATTGCGCGAGCGTGGTCGCGATGTCCTGTTGCTGGCGGGTTACTTCCTCGAAGAAAACCGTGCCCGTATGGGCCTGCGCAGTTTGCGTCTCAGCACTGAGGCGCAGAAGCGGCTGCTGGGATATCACTGGCCAGGTAACGTGCGGGAGCTGGAGCATTTGATCAGTCGTGCAGTGCTCAAGTCGCTTTCGGCGGGTGCAGGGCGACCGCGTATTCTCACCATAGAAGCGCAAGCTTTGGGGCTGGAAAACGAAGCCGTTAGTGTGAGCACAAAACTACAAGAAGATAGGCTTTCACTCCCGCAGACCGGGGCTACATTGAAAGTGGCGGTGGACGCTTATCAGAAACACTTGATTGAACTGGCGCTTTTACGCCACGACGGCAAATGGGCCCAAGTGGCCCGGGAAATGGGTATTGATCGCGCGAACTTGAGCCGATTGGCCAGACGTCTGGGTATTCGCTAATCACTTTTTATGCGCCAGATCAAGCCTATGAGCGCATCAAATCGTGTAAAGCCGGACGAACTGTTATTGGTCGCGATTTGTGAAAAAAGAGTGAATTTTTTGGAAAGTCGGGAGGTCCTCTATTGCACTAAGCAAACCAACAAGGAGGCGCTGCCTGGATGTCACAGTACAAACATTACAGAATCGATTATTTGCTAAACGGCGCGTTCAAGTCTTTCTACATCAGTGCTGAGCACATGGATAATTCCGAAGCATGGCATCATGCCAGCGTTGATGCAGGGATTGCACGTATCCCCAAATATCGAACCGAAAAAGTCCCTCGCGTTTCTAAGCCTTACGCGGAACACTTCGGTATTACTAACGTGGAATGGCTGCAAAGTTGAAGACCCTGGCCGGCGTTGTCTGATCGACACGCCGGCCCGGTGCGCCTGCAATGGGCGCACCCTGTGGCCGCTGGAATCATCGGTGTGCAATGTTCTCCAGCGCCAGATTGCGGGTTTTTGGCCCGAACCTGCCAATGGTAATAATCACGATCAACATGCTACTGACGATAAACGCCAGAACCCCCGGTGTGCCGAATTGATCGAGAAAGAAACCGATCAACAAGCTGCTGAATACTGTCGACAGGCGGCTGAATGAATAGCAGAAACCTACGGCGCGGGCACGGATGTTGGTGGGAAACAATTCCCCTTGATACGAGTGATAGCTGAAGCTCAGCCATGCATTGCAGAAGGTGATCATCACCCCGCAAAAGACCAACCCTGCCGCTGAAGTCTGAAAGGCGAACAGCGTGCCGAAAATCATCGATCCCAATGCTGAACCGACGATCTGCCATTTGTTTTCAAAGCGGTTGGCGAACCTGACAAACAGCAGCGGGCCCAGCGGATAGGCGAGGGTGATGATGAACGCATAACCCAGACTATGAGTAACGCTGACGCCCTGACCGGACAGTAACGCCGGTAACCAGTTGCCGAAGCCGAAAAAACCGATGGCCTGGAAGACATGGAACACGATCAGCATCAACGCGCGACGACGATAAGGCGGCTGCCAGATGTCGGCGAAGCGGCCTTTGCCCGAGACGGCAACCACTTCCGGTTCCGGGACGTCCAGTGGCTTGCCATGGTCGCGTTCACAGCGTGCTTCGATGTCATCCATGATGCGTTCGGCTTCGTCAAAGCGCCCGTGTTGCGCCAGCCAGCGCGGCGACTCTGGCAAACGTGAGCGCAGCCACCAGATAAACAACGCAAACACCGCGCTGGCGAGCACGACCCAGCGCCAGCCGGAGATGCCGAATGGCGCTTGCGGCACCAGCCACCATGACATCAGCGCCACAGCGGGCACCGATAGAAACTGGATAAAGAAGGCAAATGCGAACGCCGAGCTGCGCATGCGTTTGGGCACCAGTTCTGACAGGTAAGCGTCGATGGTGACCAACTCGATCCCCAGACCAATCCCCACCAGAAACCGCATGCAGATAATGCCCAGTGCATCGGTCTGAATGCCCATCAATACGGTAGCGATGGTGTACCAGATCAACGCGAAGGTAAAAATCGCCCGACGACCAAATCGGTCGGCGATGGGGCTCAGCAGGCTGGCCCCCAGAAACAGGCCCAGAAAAGTCGCCGAGGCAAACGCAGCCTGATCGGAAAAGCCAAATACCCCTTGGGCACCCGTGGCAAAAATACCATCGCGCAGTAGGCCTGGGCTGATGTAAGCCGTCTGAAACAGATCATAAAGCTCGAAAAAACCACCGATAGACAGCAACGCCACCAGTTTCCAGACGGTAGCAACGGCGGGCAGACGGTCTATTCGAGCTGAGATCTGAGCGGCCCGGACCGTATCGAGACCGTCGACATTCGCATCGCCCGCCGAAGAGCTGGCGATAGTGGGGGTGGACATACGCAGGCTTCCATTTATTTTTGATGGATTATGGTAGCGGTTTTACAATTTGTAATGTTTGTTGGTTTTGGCTTGGTTTGGATTTTATTTGGTGGAAAGTTGCTGAAAAATTTAGTTTTTTGGTTTTTGAGACTTATTTCTAGAAGTTATCAGCTTGGATAAAGGCTTTGCAGATCATCCCGGAACCACCAGTTAGAACGCAGAAACAGTGGGCCTGCGATTGGGTTTACAGATTATCGCGGGCAAGCCCGGCTCCCACAGGTCCTGAGCAGTCCTTCAGATTTGCGTAGATCCTGTTGGAGCGTGGCTTGCCCGCGAAGAACGATAACGCTGAGCACCTGATTTGCCCGGTCGGCTGATTCGCGGGCAAGCCCGGCTCCCACAGGTCCTGGGCAGTCCTTCAGATTTGCGTAGATCCTGTTGGAGCGTGGCTTGCCCGCGAAGAACGATAACGCTGTGCACCTGATCTACCGGGTCGGCTGTATCAAGATATGTCACGAATCTTTAATATTGGATTTCCGCTCCGCTTCCAGTCTGGTTCCTTGTGAAGTTCAAACTGCCCACTACTGCCACCGCTCCGTTTTGCCCATCGGCTGTCACTGACAGCGTTGCCATTCCGGCCAATGCCTCCCTGGCGCGCAAGCTGCTGCTGTTCCTTGGCCCTGGCCTGCTGGTTTCCATTGGCTACATGGACCCCGGCAATTGGGCCACGGCCATCGAGGCGGGGTCGCGATTCGGTTACGCGCTGTTGTTCGTGGTGGTGCTGGCGAGTTTGTCCGGCATGGTCTTGCAAAATTTGTGTTCGCGATTGGGCATCGCCACCGGTAGAGACCTGGCGCAGTTATCCGCTTCGCGTTACAGCCCTGGTGTCGCCAAAGGGCAGTGGCTGCTGGCCGAGCTGTCGATTCTCGCCACTGACCTGGCTGAAGTGCTGGGCGCGGCCCTGGCGTTTCATCTCCTGCTAGGCGTGTCAATTACGACCGGTGTCGTCCTCACCGCTTTCGACACCGTGATCGTGCTGGCGCTGCAAGGTGCCAATTTCCGCCGACTGGAAGCCATCGTCCTGGGCTTGATCGCCACGATCGGGGCGTGCTTCACGGTAGAACTGGTGCTGATCAAACCGTTCTGGCCGGACGTCGCCGCAGGCCTGAAGCCCACCTGGGACGTACTGAGCAATCAGGAGCCGCTGTACCTGGCCATCGGTATTCTCGGCGCGACGGTCATGCCTCATAACCTCTACCTGCATTCGTCACTGGTGCAGACAAGGGTCAACGGTGACGATAACGCCAGCAAAGCCAGCGCAATCAAATTCGCGCGGCTGGACACCATTGCGTCCTTGAGTCTGGCGCTGTTGATCAACGCCGCGATCCTGATTCTCGCAGCGGCCGCGTTCCACAAGAGCGGGCACACCGATGTGGTGGAAATTCAGGACGCTTACCACCTGCTGGATCCTCTGGTGGGCGGTGCGGTGGCCAGCGTTTTGTTTGGCATTGCATTGTTGGCGGCGGGGCAGAGCTCGACGTTCACCGGCACCATCGCCGGGCAAGTCGTGCTCGAGGGCTTTCTGCAGGCGAAGATCCCGTGCTGGCAGCGTCGCTTGATTACCCGCGGTCTGGCTTTGATCCCGGCCTTGGCCGGGGTGATCTGGCTGGGCGACGGCGCGGTGGGCAAGATGCTGGTGCTCAGCCAGGTTGTGCTCAGCCTGCAACTTCCGTTCGCCCTGTGGCCGCTGATTCGCTTTACCAGTGACCGGCAATTGATGGGGCCCTTCGTCAATAGTCGTTTGGTGAAGATTGCGGCGTGGGGCCTGTTCGGCTTGATCTCGGCCGCGAATCTGACGTTGATGTGGTTCTGGGTGAATGGATAAAAGGGCTGAACTTTTATCCTGTAGGAGCTGCCGAAGGCTGCGAAAGCGTTATATCTGACACACCCTCTTCGCAGCCTTCGGCAGCTCCTACAATGACCTTGCTGATTGCGAATTGCCCTGTGTACTCCTAAAAATGGAGCGGCTATTGACCAGCACAGCTTCACTGACGCCTCCTGATGCAAGCCGCCAAGGCCAGATCTTCGAAACCGATCTCCCGGCACGGCTGGATCGTTTGCCTTGGGGCCGGTTTCATACCCTTCTGGTGTTCGCCCTCGGCATCACCTGGCTGCTCGACGGTCTTGAAGTGACCCTGGCAGGTTCGGTGTCCGGCGCGCTGAAAAGCAGTCCGGCGCTGCAGATGTCCAACAGCGACATCGGACTGGCAGGGGCTGTGTACATTGCCGGGGCGGTACTGGGCGCGCTGTTGTTCGGCTGGCTGACGGACCGTCTAGGGCGACGCAAACTGTTCTTCATTACCTTGCTGCTCTATGTCGGTGCCACGGCGGCAACTGCGTTCTCATTCAGTCTGGGCAGCTTCCTGCTGTTCCGTTTTCTTACGGGGATGGGGATTGGCGGGGAGTACACCGCAATCAATTCGACCATCCAGGAATTCACCCCGGCGCGTTACCGAGGCTGGGTCGATCTGACCATCAACGGCACGTTCTGGCTCGGTGCAGCCTTGGGCGCTGTTGGTTCGATCGTGTTGCTGGATCCGCAGTGGGTTGGCGGCGACCTCGGTTGGCGCCTCTGTTTCGGGATAGGCGCGGCATTGGGTCTGCTGATTTTGTTCATGCGCCTGTGGTTGCCGGAAAGTCCGCGCTGGCTGTTGATTCACGGGCAAACCGCAGAGGCGACACGCATTGTTGAGCAGATCGAGAACCGGCTTCGCGCTCAAGGCCACGAACTTGCGCCGTTAACGGGTAAGCCTTTGCGGCTGCACGCCCGGGATCACACGCCCATCAGGGAAATCTTCCACACCCTGTTTGTCAGCTTCCGCCAGCGAGCCCTGGTGGGCATGACGTTGCTCACCGCTCAGGCGTTTTTCTATAACGCGATCTTTTTCACCTACGCGCTGGTGCTCACCGATTTCTACAACGTGCCCGCCGAGCAAGTCGGCTGGTACGTATTGCCGCTCGCGTTGGGTAATTTCTGCGGTCCGCTGTTGCTGGGGCGGCTGTTCGATGTGATAGGCCGGCGAGTGATGATCAGCCTGACTTACGCAGTGTCTGGTGTGTTACTGGCCATCAGCGGCTATCTGTTCCAGCAGGGTTTGCTCGACGTCACCCAGCAAGCGGTGGCCTGGATGGTGATTTTCTTTTTCGCTTCGGCGGCGGCGAGCTCGGCGTATCTGACCGTGGCGGAAACCTTCCCATTGGAGATTCGCGCCCTCGCGATCGCGGTGTTTTACGCGTTCGGCACCGGCCTGGGCGGGATCATCGGGCCGACACTGTTCGGTGAGCTGATTCAGACTCAGGACCGCAGCAATGTGCTGATCGGCTACCTGATCGGTGCAGCGCTGATGCTGATTGCTGCGGGGGTGCAGGCTGTCTGGGGCGTAGCGGCGGAGCGCAAGTCGCTGGAGGATGTCGCCCGGCCGTTATCCCAGGCCAAAGACTGAATCAGCAATCGATGCGCTGGGCTACGTCGCGCAAGTCTTCTACCGACGCTTGCAGCTTGTCGATCTGCTGGCCAACTTCGTTTGCATCCCGGGCGTGAACGGAGTGCTGCATATACAGTAAATGCCCGGATAAATGCTGGGACACACCTTCGAGATCGTTGGCAGTAGTCTGCAGATCGCTCTGGATGTTTTTCAGGTCTTCGATGTTCAACATGGACTCCGGAAGTCAGGGGCCGAATGGCATTGACGTCCAGGTCAAGGTCAACCATCAAAGTAGAAAGATGGCTAATTGATATATTGCGCAATTTTGCAGCATTTGTCGCGTGCTTTTTATTCGTCTTCCAGATCGGACTCGGAATAGGAGTCCAACAGTGCAGCCAGTGCCAGAGTGCGTTGCAGGCCAGTCGTGGTTTGCATGATCTGAGCGACGGCTTCAATGGCCGCCGCTTTGGCTTGTTCGCGCTCTGCTTCTGTGTTGTTGGGCGTCGCGTCCTGAGCTGCGGCGATGATCGATTCTTCAAAACTGTTCATGGGTTGCGCTCTGCAAATGAAGGCACCTGACGGCTGGCTTGTATTGGCCGCCTGTCCAATGCGGCTCATTCTGCCTGATTCCTGCCGCGAGAGTCAGTGGGCACCGCGCAGTGGGTGATTTTATTCAATACGCCGTGGAGACCGATCCTTACCTTGATCACGTCATTTCAGATCAAGTTGAAGGTGTTCAAATGAGTGTGTTGGTGTCCATGGCAGCCTTTGCGCTGGCGTCTTCAATCACCCCGGGGCCGGTGAATATCGTGGCATTGAGTTCGGGGGCGCGTTACGGCCTGGGCTCGGCGCTGCTGCACGTCACCGGTGCCACCCTGGGGTTCACGCTGCTGTTGATCCTGATCGGCTTCGGCCTGCATGAAACGCTGCTGCATTTGCCGTTTCTGACCCTGGCAATCAAGTGGGCCGGGGTGGCTTTTTTACTTTATATGGCCTGGAAGCTGGCCCTGGATAACGGGCAACTGGATGTAGAGCGCGAAGGTGACAAGCCGTCGATGCTGGTGGGGGCGGTGATGCAGTGGCTGAATCCCAAGGCGTGGCTGGCGTGTATTGCCGGGATGGGAGCCTTCGTTGCCAGTGGCGAAACGCGGCTGATCTGGCAGTTCGCGGCGATCTATTTCGTGATCTGCTATTTGTCTTTGGCGTGCTGGGCGTTTGCCGGGACCTTCCTGCGTCAGTACTTGAAAAGTGCGTTGGGCATTCGGGTTTTCAACCGCAGCATGGCGCTGTTGCTGGTGGGCTGCGCTGTGTACTTGATGGCGTACTGATCGGTTATTGCAGGCGATATTGCCCCGGCGTCGCTGCCAGATGCTTCTTGAATGCCCGTTGAAAGTGCGCCTGGTCGGCAAAGCCCAGCTCGTGAGCCACGTCAGCAATCAGGCTGCCGTTTTTGAGTTGCGTGCGAGCGTGCTGGATGCGGCGGTTGATCAGGTACGCGTGGGGCGTCATGTGGTAACGCTGTTCGAAAGCGCGGATCAGGTACGAACCGGACAAACTGGCGGCGTTACACATGTCTTCGAGGGTAATGGGCTGTTTGAAATTGTCATTGATGTACTGCGCCGCGCGTTCGACCCGCTGCGTTGCCAGCTCCGGGCGAATAGAGAGGCTGCCCAGGGTTTGCTGCATCTGGCTGAAGAACGCGATGGCGGTGCATTGCTTGTGCAGAACCTCAGCCTGATCGTCGATCAGCATGGCGTAGAGGTTATTCAGGCCCCTGAACAGGCCTGGCGAAGTGCTGTGGGTTTGTGCAATTGGCTGGAAATCATGGTTTCCATCCAGACCCAGTTCATGTTGCAGGCCGGTGAGCCATTGGGTATCGACGTACAACATCAGGTATGACCAATGCTGATCGGCAATGGGATTGCAGGCATGAACGTCGCCAGGATTCATCAGCACCACCGTGCCCGCGCCCACGTGCTGGCGGCTTTTCTCGTGCAGGTATGTGCTTTGCCCGGCGGTGATCGCCCCGATGGAAAACACTTCATGGGAATGCTTGGCATAACACAGCTTGCGCCCATCGCCCACCGAACGCGCCTCGATGAAAGGCAGCTGCTCGTCACGCCAGAAGTAGGGCGCTTGTGGTTGTGGGTTCATGGGGTGTTGATCTCTTCAGAAGTTTTGATCAGCCGGTTGGAACGGCTCCGTGTCCAAGACGCCGTGCTGTATCGCGCCAAAGCCATCGCGGACTCGCGGTTCACGTGCGCTCCTACAGAAAAACACTCAGGTTCAAATACCGTCTCATGTTCGGTAAGAGCATAACAGCGCGTGCGTCTCCCGAGAGTAGCGCATCGCCACGCATCTTTGCCAACACTCAAAACGTCTGCAGCAAATCCCGCAACCGGTCCAGCGCCGGGTCGATGTCCAGGGTTTCGATGGCACCAAAGCCCAGATAGATTCCGGCGCGATCAGGTGTGGACTGGTAATACGGCGCCAGTGAATAGATGCCGACGTCATGCTGGCGAGCCTGTTTGATGAGCCGCTCGATATCCAGTGGCACCTTGCACCACAGCGCCATGTGAAAGCCTGCCGTGGCCGGAATGGCTTCAAACCATGGCGCGAGATCAGTCGTGAGACGCTCAAGAATACGTTGCCGACGCCCGACATAGACCGCGTGGCAGCGACGAATATGTCTTTGCAGTAAACCGTCGTCGATAAACTTGGCCAGCGCCCATTGATTCAGCGTGCTGGTGTGCCAGTCGGTCAATTGCCGGGCCTTGATCACGGCCGCATGAATGGCGCTGGGTAATACGGCGTAACCCAGCCGCAGCTCCGGCAGCAGAGTCTTCGAGAACGTCCCGACATAGGCAACGATGCCGTGACGGTCCATGCTTTGCAATGAATCGGTGGGCTGGCCCTCGTAGCGGAATTCGCTGTCGTAGTCGTCCTCAATGATGATCGCACCGATACGCCTCGCCTTATCCAGCAATGCCTGACGACGCGCCATGCTCATGGGCATGCCCAATGGCATCTGATGCGAGGGCGTGACGTAGATAAAGCGTGCGTCATCCGGTATCGCGTCCACCTGCAGGCCGAGTGCGTCCACCGGTACGCCAACCACCCTTGCGCCTTGGGCAGAGAATAATAAACGGGCCGGTCTATAACCTGGATCCTCCATGGCAACGCAACAACCGGGCTCGGTCAGGACCCGGGAAATAAGGTCCAGCGCCTGTTGCGCGCCGTTACACACAACAATGTCATCCGCCATGCAGCGCACGCCCCGGGCGAAAGCGATGTGCCCGGCAATGGCCTTGCGCAGAACCTCCAGTCCTTGTGGTTGGCTGTACAGGCCGGGTGTTTTGGCCAGTTGCCGCAAGGCATGCTGAATACAACGTCGCCATTCACCCGCGGGAAAATGACTGCGGCTGACCGCGCCGCCAATGAAGTCGCCGCGTCGGGTTTCTTCACCAGCTGGGTGACGCAGGCCCAGCTCCAGGTTCTGCCATTTCTCCAGGACTGCCGCACTGGCCAGATCGCAGGTTTCCTGCTGGCGAGACTGGGCGGTCGCCAGGCTGTTGACGAAGGTGCCGCTGCCCCTTTTGCCGACCAGGAAGTTCTCGTAGGTCAGGCGTGAATAAGCGTCGGAGATGGTTTTGCGTGATACACCCAGCTGTACGGCCAACAAACGGCTGGGCGGTAACTGCACACCGGCGGCGAGCCGACCTGACTCGATGTTGTCACGCAATTGGTCGTAGAGCTGGTTCGCCAGGTCCTTGCGGCCTTTGATGACAATGTGCAGTTCCATCGCTTGCTCCGGGCCCACCGCGACGCACGGTTTGAAAGGCCGCTGATTCTTTCAGGGCGCGCCGGGTTCGGCAATCAGCTTCAGTGGAAGTGTTTCAAAGGCAGGAGGCGTTCAGCATGCTGAAGGGGAAGGGTGGAACCTCACTGGCTGCAGATTCAACGCTGCCCTGCAAACACAGTCTGCGTGGGAGCGAATTCATTCGCGAAGAGGCTGGTACATCCGCAAACCATGTATCGTTTGAAATGCCGCCTTCCCGAATAAATTCGGTCCCACAGAGGCAGCATTTCAGGCCAATTCAAGTGCTCTTACTTCTTTTTCACCGGCACGATTTCAGTGATTTGCCCATTGGTGAGCTGTACCTGCACATATTTATCGTTGATCTGCACCCACTGGGATTCTTTGGCGGGCTCTTTCAGTCCGCGCTTGCTCCAGTCCTTCAGGCCTTCTTCAGGGCGGCGGAATTTTTCCGGGGCGCGAGAGCCGAGTTCCAGTTCATGCATGTTGTCCTTGGACTTCTCGATGGTCGGCTCTGGGGCGTCGGCGGCCTGGACGGACAGGCTGGTCAGAGACACACAGCCAAGAATTGCCAGACAAGCGACGAGTGATTTGCTCTTCATATACAGCTCCTAGGGCTCAGTGCGTAATGCTCTGTTCGTAGCTCTAGGACAACCGTCGAAAAAAATCATTCGGTTTGATTGTTCGGTGATGGCCGTTGGGGTAACCGATCCGTGAACCAGTGCTCGCCCTGACGGCGCAGGGCGAGCCTCTGTGTCGTCAGTTCTTCAATGTTTCGGCGACGGTGATGGCGAGCGGCGTAGTCGGGCGGCCGATCAGCGCGCTTAGCTGCCGACGAGCATCGAATAGCGCACCCTTAGCGGCGGCTGCATCCGAATCCGAGAGCAGATCAGCAACAAAGCCTGGCAGGCCTGCCTGAACCAGTGCGGCCTGGAAATCAGCCTGTGGCAAGTCTGTATAAGGCACGGTCTTGCCTGCCTGCTTTGATACTTCAGCGGCAAAGTCGCTTAGCGTGTAGGAGTCGTCACCGGCCAGCTCATAGACTCTACCGGCCTGATCCTCAGCGGAGGTCAGCACCGCGACGGCTGCGTCTGCGTAATCGGCCCGCGCTGCCGAGCTGATACGGCCATCGGCAGCACTGCCAAACACTGCGCCATGTTCCAGCGCAGCAGGAATACCCGCCGCGTAGTTCTCCGTGTACCAGCCGTTGCGCAGCAGCACGAAAGGCACGCCGGACTTTTGCAGTGCGGCTTCGGTCTGACGGTGTTCTTCCGCCAGGCCCAGCAGTGAAGTGTCGGCATTCAGGACGCTGGTATAAGCCAGCAGCTTGACGTTGGCGCGTTTTGCCGCGTCGATGACTGCTTGATGCTGGGCGGTACGCTGGCCCACTTCGCTGGATGAAATCAGCAGGATTTTCTCGGCGCCTTTGAATGCGCTGTCCAGGGTCGAGGCTTGTGAGTAATCCGCGTGACGCACCTGCACGCCCAATGCAGCGAGGTCGGCAGCTTTTTCCGGGCTGCGCACGGCCGCAATGATTTGTCCTGCAGGAACGCTGGCCAACAGCTTTTCAATCACGAGACGGCCCAATTGACCGGTTGCTCCAGTAATGACGTACATGCTCGGTTCCTTGACTGTATTAAGGGAAGCCAGAGCATAAACATGATGCTAACCTTTCGTAAGTACGTACAAAAAGGTAAGTGTCATGAGTGGATCAGAGCAGCAAAGCCGTTCATTGCTCGCAGCAGTGATGGAAGCCCGGGCGGGCGAGTTGATGGCGGCTGATTGTCCGTCGCGAATTGTGCTCAATCACGTGTGCAGTCGCTGGGGGGTGTTGGTACTGGTGGTGCTGCGCAGCGGCATGCACCGCTTCAGTGAGCTGCGCCGCAAGATTGGCGGCGTGAGCGAGAAGATGCTTTCGCAGACGTTGCAGCATCTGGAGGGTGATGGTTTCGTTGAGCGCAAAGCGTTGCCGGTTGTGCCGCCTCACGTGGAGTACCGCCTGACGCCTATGGGTGAAGAAGTGGCGCAGCAGGTCGAAAGCTTGGCGAACTGGATCGAGCATAATCTGCCGCGCATCATGGCGGTGCGAGAAGAAGTGGATTCAGCCAGATTGACCTGAGTACTGTTTGATGTGGCAGTAACTTGCGGGAGCCGAGCTTGGTTGCGATAAACGATAACGCGGTATGTCGTCTAGCAGCATCTTATGCATCGCGGGCAAGCCTCGCTCCCACAGGATCTGCGCCATCCCTTGAGCTTCACCCGGGCAAAAGGCGACATGACGAGGCCGGGCAGTATCATGGCGGCGCGAGAGGAAGTGGATTCAGCCAGATTGACCTGAGTACTGTTTGATGTGGCAGTAACTT
>NZ_JAWHNU010000017.1:29494-96663 GCF_032582135.1 Pseudomonas syringae group sp. J309-1
GTGGGAGCAGGGCTTGCCCGCGATAAACGATAACGCGGTATGTCGTCTAGCTGCGTCTTATGCATCGCGAGCAAGCTTTGCTCCCACAGGATCTACGCCATCCCTTGAGCTTCACCCGGGTAAAAGGCGACATGACGAGGCCGGGCAGCATCATGGCGGCGCGAGAGGAAGTGGATTCAGCCAGATTGACCCGAGAACTGTTTGATGTGGCAGTAACTTGTGGGAGCAGGGCTTGCCCGCGATAAACGATAACGCGGTATGTCGTCTAGCTGCGTCTTATGCATCGCGAGCAAGCTCTGCTCCCACAGGATCTGCGGAACTCCTTGAGCTTCACCCGGGCAAAAAAATGCCCGGCGACATGAAGAGGCCGGGCAAAGGGGAGGTGAATCGTTTATTTCGGTTGCAGCGCCTCGCGGACGGCTTTCACGTCTGCACTGGATACGGCAGGAGCGGCGTTGCCCCAACTGTTGCGCACGTAGGTCAGCACGTTGGCGACGTTGTCATCGGATAATGCCCAACCCAGCGCAGGCATGGCCGGTGCGGTGGGCGCAGCATCCGTGGCTCCGGCGCGACTGCCTGCCAGCACCACGCGAATCATCGACGACGGGTCAGCGCTGTTGACCAGTGGTGCCATGGCCAGTTTCGGGAACAGGTTCTCTGTACCTTCGCCATTGCCTACGTGGCACGCTGAGCAACGGTCGGCATAGATGGTTTTGCCTGCGACCATGGCCGGGTCTTTCGCGTCCAGCGCCTTGGGTGGTTCAGCCGGTTTTGCGCCATCCTTGAGGTACCCCGCCACAGCCATGAGGTCGGTGTCCTTCCAGTGTTGCGACGAATGCTCGACTTCTTCGGCCATAGGACCTGAGGCAATGTCGAAGCGGTTGGCGCCGGTCTTCAGGTACTTGACGATGTCTTCCTCGGTCCACTTGCCAATGCCGCTGTGGGCGTCGGCGGTGATGTTCGGCGCGACCCAGTTCTGCAGGTTGGCACCGGTCAGGAACTGATCGTTCTTGTCGCCCCCGGTCAGGCCTTTGGGCGTGTGGCAGGTGCCGCAATGCCCGAGACCTTCCACAAGATAAGCGCCGCGGTTCCACTGTTCGGACTTCTGTGGGTTGGCTTTGAATTCGCCTTCCTTGAAGTTCATCAGGTTCCACGCCAGCAAGCTGGTACGCACATTGAACGGGAAGGGCAACTGGTTGGTTTCGACCTTGTTGTCCACCGCATCCAGCGTTTGCAGGTAGGCCCAGATCGCCTGATTATCCTGACGCGTCACCTTGGTGTACGCGGTGTAAGGCATCGCCCCGTACAGGCGCTTGCCGTCCAGGCCGTGACCTTTGGACATGGCGTTCTGGAAATCGTCGAACGTCCAGCGGCCAATACCCGTGACCGGGTCAGGCGTGATATTCGCCCCCAACAGTTTGCCGAACGGCGTATCCAGCACCACGCCGCCGGAGAATGCCGGTTTGCCGGGCAATGTGTGGCAGGCGGTACAGTCGCCCAAAGTGGTCAGATAACGGCCTTGTTCCACCAGGTTGTACGAGTCGGCACCGGTGGCAGCGTGTGCGACGTTGAGGGTCAGGCCCAGTACGCCGACACAGACAGAGAGAAGAGTCTTCATGCCGGGATCATCTCCCCTGGGCGTTTCAAATATCGGGTACGAATCGCATCGGCGGCCTTGAAGGCCAGCGCCGCGACGGTGCCGGTGGGGTTGTAGCCGGGGTTCTGCGGGAAGGCCGACGAGCCCACCACAAACAGGTTCGGCACATCCCAGACCTGCAGGTGTTTGTTCACCGAACTGGTTTTCGGGTCAGCGCCCATGATGAAACCGCCAACGATGTGCGAGGACTGATACGGCGAGCTGTTCCAGTGCCCGGTCTGGGCGCTGTCGACCATTTGCACAGGGTTCATGCTCTTGGCGATCTCGTGGACCTTGCCGGTTACGTACGCGGCCATCTTTCGGTCGTTTTCCGGGAAGTCGAAGGTGATACGCAGCAGTGGCCGCCCCAGCGGGTCCTTGTAGGTCGGGTCCAGCGACAGGTAGTTGCCACGGATCGAATAGCTGCTGGCTTCACAGCCGATGGACATGCTGTTGGCGTAGTTCTTGACGGTCGCCTGCTTCCATTTCGAACCCCAGGTCGGGGTGCCGGGTGGCACCGGGCGCGATTCGATGGGCGCTGCGCCAATAGGGGTTACCCGAGTGCTGCCGCCGCCGACGAAGCCCAGACCGGAGTGGTCGAAGTTGTCGTTGTTGAATTCATCGATGCCCATGCCGATGGCGCCGCCACCGATGAACGGGTTGAAGTTCTTGTCATCGAAGAACAGACGCACATTGTTGGCGGTCTGGTAGGCATAGTTGCGGCCGGTAGTACCCGTGTTGGTCACCGGGTCGTAAGGATTGCCAACTCCGGATAGCAGCATCAGACGGACGTTTTCAAAAATGAACGCGCTGATCACCACCAGATCGGCAGGTTGCTCGAACTCTTCGCCATTGGCATCGACAAAGATGATCCCGGTGGCGCGCTTGCCGGTGCTGTCCATGGTCACGCGCAGCACTTCACAATTGGTCTTCGCGGTGAAGTTAGGCTTGCGAATCAGAACCGGCAGTACCGTCGTGATCGCACTGGCCTTGGAGTAGTTGGCGCAGCCGTAGTTGGTGCAGAAGCCACAGAAGGTGCAGGCGCCCATGGTCACGCCCAACGAGTTGGTGTAAGCCCGGGAAACCAGTGCCGAGGGCACGGGGAAGGGCTTGTAACCCAGATTCTTCGCCGCTTCGGCGAACAATACCGGCGCGTAGGTCTGCTCGGTCGGCGGGTTCGGATATTCTTCCGAACGCGCACCTTCGAAGGTATTGCCGCCTTCCTGAATCACGCCCTTAATGTTGCCAGCCTTGCCGGAAACCCCGGCCAGACGGTCGAACTTGGTGTAGAACGGCTCCATCTCTTCCCAGTCAGTGCCCCAGTCCTGCAGGGTCAACTCGGCGGGCAGCTCTTTGCCGTAACGCTCGGTCAGGTGGCTGTGCAGGCGAAACTCTTCAGGCTGAAAGCGAAAGGCAATCCCAGCCCAGTGGTTGCCTGCGCCGCCAGTCCCGTTACCAGGGTGAAAAGAACCCCAGCTGCGCATAGGCAAGGCTGTTTCCGTGACGTTGTTGCGGATGGTGCAGGTGTTCTGTTTGGTACGCAGCATCAGATCCTGACGGCGCGCGTAGCGCAATTCGTCAGTGGCGGAGGCGATGTTGAAGTCGGCCGCCGTGTCGCGCCACGGGCCGCGTTCGAAGCCAATGACGCTCAAGCCTTCATCGGCGAGTTCGTTGGCGATGATAGATCCGGCCCAGCCGAGTCCGACAACCACCACATCGGTGGAAGGTAGTTTTCTAGCCATGTCGATTAACCCTTCTTTTGCCAGGCGGAGCTGCCGATGATCGATATCGGTGTGAGGTCGAGTTTCTGGTTATGCCGACCGATGTAATCGCGGTAGTCATAACGGGCACCGGGAAAGCCGATCATTTTCCACGACACCATGTCGCGGTTGCCGCCGTAGACGGGGTCGGCAAAGAAGCCTTCCATGGTGTTGCCCAGCACTTGCTGGAAGAACAGCTTCGCGTCGATGCCTTCCAGCTCAATCGCGCCTTTTTCCAGATCGGTCAGGACCTTGTCGCGCTCTTCATTGCTCAGGGCGCTGAAGGTTTTCTGAAACTGCTTCTGGCAGTAGCCGGTCAAGGCGGCGATGCCCAGGCGATAGCGCTCACGGGGCACCAGTGGCGATTGATCACCCTGCATGGGCGTGCCCTTTGCGAACGGGCCCTGCATGTACAGGCGATCAAAAGTACCGTACTCGCCCGCCAACTGGCGGTCGATGAATACGGCGCATCCGGCGTCTTTGCCGCTGACGCTGAGGTCATCCGCGGGGATCAGGCGCTCGACAATGGCTTCGACTTCACGGGCTTCTTCGGCGGTGAAGAACTGCCAGCCCGGTGTTTCGTAATGCATCGGGCCGTTGTGATCGAAAGGCACCCATTGCGGCACGCCGGTGAGGGTGGCGGCCTTGGCGCTGGCGGCGGCACCGGCGGCGAGGGTGGTTGCAGAGGACACCAGCAGTTGGCGGCGGGTCAGGCCTTTTGGTGGCAGGTCAGTCATTTTTTTTGAGGCTCCTGCGAACGCATACGACAGGAGCGAGTCCCATCGAAAGTTGGCGTGTCGCGGTCAATACACGGTGTTTTGTCCGACTGAGGGACACTGAAAACTCACGTGAGGGTGTGACATTAGGTCTCTGGCAAATCGGTAAGCCCGAAGCGCATGCTAGGCAGGCAAAAGCCAGATTCCGCGATCATCTTTTCCGCACGTCCGCCATGATAGATATGTTGCCAAACGTTGCGCCGCACTCATTTCACAATGGACTGTTGCGCTCTGGGTAATAATCTTCCGTTTTTTGCCGACCGTTCGTACCGGTCAAACAAGACAAATCCTCACTGAACAGCCACTTCTTGGTATCGTGCGCACCCTGTCGTGTGCGGAAACATCTCCTCACAGATTTTTTGCTGTGCGGCCAGCATCTGTATTAGTCAACCACCGAGAAGCTGTAGAAATGCCCGATCCAATTCCTTTAAAGGATCACGAGAAAGATGCCCGGCTGGTCAACAAGCGGTTGATCGCCTGTGCGCTGCTCGTGGCCGTCCTGAGCGCGTGCCTCGTTGCGCGGATGTATTTCCTGCAAGTCACCGAGTTCGCCTACCACTCGACCATCTCTGAAAATAACCGCGTACACGTACTGCCCATTGCTCCCGAGCGCGGCTTGATCTATGACCGTAATGGCGTGGTGCTGGCGGATAACCGGCCCAGCTACAACATGACGCTGACTCGTGAGCGGGCAGGGGATTGGCACAAGGTCATCGATGAAGTGATGGTGCTGCTCAAGCTGCCTGAGGAAGAGCGGATCCTCTTCGACAAAGACCTCAAACAAGTGCGTCACCCGTTCGAACCCGTGACGTTGTTGTACGAGCTGAACGAAGAGCAGATCGCAGTGCTGGCGGTGAATCAGTACCTGTTGCCGGGTATCGACGTCGAGCCTCAATTCGTGCGGCATTACCCGTTGGGCGCGCACTTCGCTCATTCCATCGGTTATGTCGGGCGGATCAACGAGAAAGAAGCCAAACAACTGGATTCCGTTGAATACCGCGGCACTCAGTCCATCGGCAAGACCGGCATCGAACGGTTCTACGAGTCCGAATTGCACGGCAAGGTCGGCTATGAAGAAGTCGAGACCAACGCCCAGGGGCGAGTGTTGCGGGTGCTCAAACACACCGACCCGGTCCCGGGCAAGAACATCACGTTGAGCTTGGATATTCACCTGCAGGAAGCTGCGGAAGCCGCGCTTGGGGATCGTCGTGGTTCGGTGGTGGCGCTGGATCCGGCCACCGGCCAAGTGTTGGCGATGGTCAGCAAGCCTAGCTTCGATCCGAACCTGTTTGTCACCGGGATCAGCTTCAAGGAATACGCGGCGTTGCGAGATTCCATCGACCGGCCGCTGTTCAACCGGGTCCTGCGTGGCCTCTATGCACCGGGTTCGACCATCAAGCCGGAAGTGGCGATTGCCGGTCTCGACAGCGGCGTTGTGAACGCCTCGACCAAAGTCTTTGACCCCGGTTATTTCCAGTTGCCGGACTTCGATCACAAATACCGTAACTGGAACCACAGCGGCGATGGCTGGGTGGACATGGACGCGGCGATCATGCGCTCCAATGACACTTACTTTTACACCCTCGCGCACAAGCTGGGCATCGACCGCATGTACGACTACATGACCATGTTCGGTCTGGGCCAAAAGGTCTCGCTGGACATGTTCGAAGAGTCAGCAGGGCTGATGCCGTCGCGGCAATGGAAGCGTGCCACGCGGCGTCAGGCGTGGTTCCCCGGTGAAACCGTGATTCTCGGCATTGGTCAGGGCTACATGCAGGTCACTCCGTTGCAATTGGCTCAAGCCACTTCGTTGATCGCCAACAAGGGCGTGTGGATTCGTCCGCATCTGGCCATGGAGGTCGGCGGAAGTGCTCCGGTGGACGAGCATCCAATGCCGAACATCGTGCTGCATGATCCCAACGAGTGGAATCAGGTCAACATCGGCATGCAGATGGTCATGCACGATCCCCGCGGCATCGCCCGTGCAGCGGCGCAGGGCGCGCAGTACCGCATCGCCGGTAAAAGCGGTACCGCGCAGGTGGTGGCGATCAAGCAGGGCGAGCGCTATGACCGCGCCAAGACCCTCGAGCGCCATCGGGACAACGCATTGTTCGTCGGTTTTGCACCGGCCGACCATCCGAAGATCGTGGTGGCGGTGATGATCGAGAACGGCGAGGCAGGCGGCCGGGTCGCCGGCCCCGTCGTCAGGGAAATCCTCGACGCCTGGCTGCTGGACAAGGACGGCAAGCTGAAACCGCAATATGCGGCACCGGCCAAACCGGGTGAGCCACACGTATAGGTTTAAAGCTTAGGCACTGTCTCTTCTGTTGACTGCTGTCTTGTGGGAAATTCTATGTCTGCTAAATCTGGTTCTACGGAATAGCGCGGTCTATGTGGGAGCCGAGCTTGCTCGCGATAAGGACGCCGCAGTTATCAGGTATATCGCGTGCTGTCTTATCGCGAGCAAGCTCGGCTCCCACAGGATCTGTGCATCCTTGCAGGCCAACATTTACCGCCCGCAGGTAATCCGCTCTTCACATATTGATCTGTGTTCTGTCACCAGCTGAACTGTGCGCCGCACAGCCTGTCGATCACTGATGCGTACCAAGACACTGGCTACGTTTTCCATCTGTCTCGACAAGGAAACCAGCATGTCCAAAACCATTGCCGATCACCTCGCTCAAACCCTCGCCAGTGCTGGCGTCAATCGTATCTGGGGGGTGAGCGGCGACAGCCTCAATGGCCTGACAGATAGCCTGCAAAGCATCGACTCCATCCGCTGGATGCACACCCGCCACGAAGAAGTCGCCGCCTTCGCTGCCGGCGCCGAAGCGGCAAGCACGGGCAAGCTGGCGGTGTGCGCGGGCAGTTGCGGGCCGGGCAATCTGCATTTGATCAACGGACTCTACGATTGCCATCGCAACCAGGTCCCGGTGCTGGCAATTGCGGCGCATATCCCGTCTTCGGAAGTCGGCCTGGGCTATTTCCAGGAAACCCATCCTCAGGAACTGTTCAAGGAGTGCAGCCACTTCGTCGAACTGGTCAGCACCCCCGAGCAATTTCCCCGGGTGCTGGAGCGCGCCATGCGTGCTGCGATTGGTCAGCGTGGCGTTGCTGTGATCGTTTTGCCAGGCGACGTTGCACTGAGCGATGCCCCTGACGCCCTGGCCAAGTGGGTAGAGACCGCGCCACCGACGGTCACCCCGAGCGAGCCGGACATCCAGCAACTGGCCGACATCCTCAATGAATCCAAAGCAGTCACCTTGTTGTGCGGTGCCGGTTGCGCCGGAGCCCATGACGAGATGGTCGCCCTGGCCGACCGTCTTGGCGCGCCCGTGGTGCACGCCTTGCGCGGCAAGCAGTACGTCGAGTATGACAACCCGTTCGATGTCGGCATGACCGGCCTGATCGGTTTCAGCTCGGGTTATCACGCCATGTTGTCCTGCGACACACTGGTGATTCTGGGGAGCAGTTTTCCATACCGGAACTTCTACCCGACGGACGCCAAAATCGTCCAGATCGACATCGACCCCACAGCCCTCGGTCGGCGCACTCCGATTGCCCTTGGCTTGACCGGTGGCGTGAAGGAAACACTTGCCGCGCTGCTGCCCAAACTGAATCGTCAGGAAGACCGTCGCTTCCTCGACAAGGCGCTCAAGCATTACGCCAAGTCACGGGAAGGGCTGGATGATCTGGCCACGCCATCGGCACCGGGCAACCCGATCCATCCGCAATACCTGACCCGGCTGATTGATGAGCAGGCCGATGCTGACGCGATCTTCAGCGTCGATGTCGGCACCCCAACAATGTGGGCTGCCCGTTATCTGCACATGAACGGCAAGCGCAGTTTGCTGGGTTCGTTCAACCATGGCTCCATGGCCAACGCGATGCCTCAAGCACTGGGCGCGAAAGCGGCGCATCCGGATCGACAAGTGATTTCCCTGTGCGGCGATGGCGGATTGTCGATGCTGATGGGCGACCTGCTCAGCGTTCGTCAACTGGACCTGCCGATCAAAATGGTGGTGTTCAACAACAGCTCGCTGGGTTTCGTGGACATGGAGATGAAAGCTGGCGGCTACGTGCCCCACGGCACTGATCTGTACGAGACCAACTTCGCCGGTCTCGCTCTGGGTGCGGGCATTCTGGGTATTCGCGTAGAGAGTTCCGAAGAGTTGCCTGCTGCATTACGCAAAGCTTTCGATCACCCGGGCCCGGTATTGCTGGATGTCGTCACCGCCAAACAGGAATTGGGCATTCCGCCCAAGATCAAACTGGCCCAGGCCAAAGGCTTCAGCCTGTACATGATGCGCGCCGTGTTGAGCGGGCGAGGGGATGAGGTGTTTGAGTTGGTGAAGACTAACTTGCGCTGATCGGCCTCCTGCGCCGAAACACTGTCGAAAAGCCGCAAGGACGCCGCGTGCAGGCGCAACCTTGCTGGCTTCTCGGCGGCGTCTTCATGATCTTTTTTGCCCGCGTATGGCGCATTTTTCATTTCCTTTGCACCGTTCTGAATCGCAATAAAAGCCCCCGAAATATCCTCCAAAAAAAGCATTGTGCTGGCTGGAAAGTGAATGTTATGTTGGTAACAAGATTTAGTTATTTGAGTTATTTATAACATTTCACAGGCGCTCCAGGGATGCCGCAACCAGCATGAATGCCACGGAAAAACATACCTTTCTCGAGATGCTCGAACAGCGCTTTACCGAGCTGACGCCCACGGGCAAGCGCATCGGGGGGTACCTGCTGGCCAACCCTCAACAGTTGCCGTTCGAGACTGCGGACAGCATCGCGCAGCAGACCGGTACAACCGGGATTTCTGTCGGCCGGTTCTTCCGTTCGCTGGGCTATCGCAACATTGATGACGTGAAGCAGAGTCTTCGCGGCGACTCCACGGGGAGTTGGTTGCTGACAGACCGGCTTGGGGCATTCCGCGAGGAAAGCACTCACGGCGATGCACTCGACCGCTCGCTGACCCGTGAGCTGGAAGCCATTCAGCACGTCTACGGCCTCGCTCGCAGTGATGCGTTTGCAACCATCGTCGAACGTATCTTCAGCGCCGACGCGGTGTTTATCATCGGCATCCAGACCACCCGAGGCATTCTCAATACCTTCTTCAGTCACCTGGAATATATCCGTCCGCAGGTTTACTACGTTGACGGGTTATCGGGTACGTATGCCGAGTCGCTGAACTCGGGTTTCAAAAATCCCTACGCACTCATTGCGGACTTCCGGACGTATTCCAGCATGACCCGCAAATTTTGCGAGGTCGCCAGTGGTCAGAATCTGCCCTTGGCGTTGATTACCGATTTCCATTGTCCCTGGGCGCGGGATTACTCCATGGACTTGTTGCAGTTGAAGTCAGACATCGGGCAGTTCTGGGACTCCCCGGCACCTCTCGCTTGCCTGTTCAACCTTATGGTGTCAGCTGTGGCCGAGAAATACGGTGAGCGGCTCGACGAGCGTCTGGCGAAAAACCGTCAGCTGCAAGAACTTTTCGGTCAGTTCGAATGAATGACCCATTCATCATCTTCTTCGCTGTTTTTGTTAATGGAGTGTTTGAGTGAATAACGGCCCACTTGTGGAAGTCGATGCCCACGCGCTTCAGGTCCAGATCGACCTGATTTATGCCGGTGCCGACAACCTCGCTGGCAAAGTGATTTATCAGGACCCGCGTTGCTTGCTGCATGTAGACGCTGAGCGTTGTCTGCGCATGGCCAGCCGATTGGCGCGGCAGGCCGGTTACCGCCTGAGGATATTTGATGCCTACCGCCCGCCCTATGCGCAGTTTCTGTTGTGGGAGGCGCTGCCTAACCCCGAGTACGTCCGCGATCCGGGGCTGGGGTCGCACCACAGTCGTGGTGTAGCAGTTGACCTTACGCTGATTGATGCCGACGGCCAGCCTCTGGACATGGGCACCGGCTTTGACGACATGCGTGAGCCTTCCCATCAGTTCTTCAGCGATCTGCCACCGCAGGTGCAGCGCAATCGCCTGATGCTTTTGGGAATCATGCTGGCTTCCGGTTTTACCTGGATCGACAGCGAATGGTGGCATTACGAGTTGCCCGATGCTGAGGATTATCCGCTGATCGACGATAAATCGCTCCAGCCTGTCGGCCATTGAGAGACGCGCTCAATAGCGCCGCATGACAACAGTATTCACAAACAAATGACCGGGGCATTAATGAATCCCGGCGTGAATTCGGCAAGACCTGCAATGCAGTGATTGCCCGTTTCGGACGAGAGTCCGAGTTTTAACTGCCCGGTATAGCTTCAATAAAAAACCTGATGAACTTCCACATATCGAATGATCAAGGAACCGGCATGAATCTGATTTTCACTCCGCGCCTCAATCCGCGCTACCTTGCCACGGCGTTGCTCTGTACGGCCATGGGGCTGGGGGCCTGGCAGTCTGCAAGCGCCGCTGCTCCCAAGGACGTTTTGATGATCGGCAAACCCGCCGACCCGCAAACCCTTGATCCTGCGGTCACCATTGATAACAACGACTGGGCCGTGACTTATCCGGCCTATCAGCGGCTTGTGACCTATAAGGTTGAAAACGGCAAGGGCAGCACCGAGGTCGAGGGCGAACTGGCCTCCGGCTGGACCACTTCGGCGGACAGTCTGGTCTGGGAGTTCAAACTCAAGCCTGGCAACAAGTTCGATGACGGAAGCGAAGTCAGTGCAGAGGCCGTCAAGTTCTCCTTTGACCGCGTCATGAAGCTCAAGCAGGGCCCGTCGGGTGCGTTCCCGGATGACATGGTGGTGTCAGTGGTCGATCCGTCGACCGTGCGATTTACGCTCAAGACCCCTTATGCGCCTTTTCTCTCGACACTGGCCCATAACGGCGCTGCAATCGTGAACCCTGAAGTGGCGAAGAAAAGCGAAGGTGCCGAGGCGTACCTGTCGACACATACCGCAGGTTCCGGTGCATTCAAGCTGGTCGGCTGGCAGAAAGGTCAGTCATTGACCATGGAGCAGAACAGTTACTACGCCGGGCCCAAGCCGACCCTCAACAAGGTTGTGGTGAAAATCATTGGCGAGGCTTCGGTGCGCCGCTTGCAACTGGAGCGTGGCGATCTCGACATCATTGAAGATATGCCTGAGGACCAACTCGACGCTCTGAGCAAAAAGCCTGGCGTCGTTATCGGTGACTATCCGTCCTTGCGCGTGACATTGTTGTACCTGAACAACAAGAAAGCGCCGATGGACAATCCCGATGCACGCCGCGCCATCGTCGAAGCGCTGGATTACGACGGTATCATCAACGGCCTTCTCAAAGGCAAAGCCAAGCCCATGAACGGGCCGATTCCACAGGGCATGTGGGCTTACGATGAAAAATTGCCAGTGCCCAGGCAGGACCTGACCAAGGCCAAGGCAGACCTGGCGAAGGCGCCGTCCAAAATCAGTTCGCTGAGTTTCATGTATTCCGACAAGGACCCGAACTGGGAGCCTATCGGCCTTACCCTGCAAGCTGGCCTGGCGCCGCTCGGCGTCAATCTGAAGCTGGAGAAGCTGGCTAACGCCACGATGCGTGAGCGTTTGGGCAAAGGTGATTTCGACGTCGCTATCGGTTCGTGGAGCCCGGATTTCGCCGACCCCTACATGTTCATGAATTTCTGGTTTGACTCCAAATTGCAAGGCCTGCCCGGCAATCGCTCATTTTATGAGAACCCGGCGGTGGACAAGCTGATTCGTGAATCCGCAGCCACCAACGACGCAGCCAAGCGTACTGAGTTGTATCAGCAGGCTCAGAAAATTGTCCTTGATGACAGCGTTTACGCCTACCTATACCAGAAGGCTTACACCTTGCCGATGCGCGATACGGTCAAGGGCTATGTGTTCAACCCGATGCTGGAGCAGGTGTTCAACGTCGGGACGATCACCAAGTAATACGTCACGGGTTCAACATTTCTACCGTTAACGTTCGGCGCTCCCTTTTGATCCTTAAAGGGGAGTGCTGCGACGCCGTGCCCAAGGCAGCCATTTGAGCTGCCGCTAAACGCATGACTGAGGTGCCTGATGGCCTTCTTGAATATCTTGCGAAAACGACTTTTCGGCCTGCTACTGGTTGTAATTGGCGTCTCCGTAATTACCTTTTCGATTTCCCACCTTATCCCCGGGGATCCAGCGCGACTGATTGCCGGTGATCGGGCCACCGACGCTATCGTGGCCAATATCCGTCATCAGTTGGGGCTGGATTTGCCGCTTTATCAGCAATATGGCCGCTACATGCTCGACCTGGTACATGGCGATCTGGGCACCTCAATTCGTACCAGTCGGCCAGTGCTTGAGGATTTGCAGACGTTTTTTCCTGCCACCCTGGAGTTGGCGATGGCGGCTTTGCTGCTGTCGATTCTGGTCGGCGTACCGCTGGGCGTACTCTCAGCGGTTTACCACAACCGCCTGATCGATCAGATCGCTCGCACGCTGGCGGTCACCGGTATCTCCACCCCTGCGTTCTGGTTGGGGCTGGGCCTGATCGTGTTTTTCTATGGCCACTTGAACTGGTTGCCTGGCAGCGGTCGCCTGGATGATGGGCTGGACCCGCCGGTTACCGTCACTGGTTTTTACCTGATTGACTCATTATTGATGGGCGACTGGGCGCTATTCAGCAATGCCCTGCAGCATCTGATCCTGCCCGCCGTGACCTTGGGTTTTGTCAATCTGGGGGTGGTCGCCCGGCAGATTCGTTCGGCGATGCTTGACCAGTTGGGCGAGGACTACATCCGCACCGCGCGGGCTTATGGTTTGTCGAAGTGGTCGGTGATCCTGCGTCATGCACTGCCTAACGCTCTTATCCCGTCGGTGACCGTACTGGGCCTCACGCTTGGTGACTTGCTCTATGGCGCGGTGCTGACAGAAACGGTATTCGCGTGGCCCGGGATGGGGGCTTACGTGGTCAAGTCCATCGAGGCTCTGGATTTCCCGGCAGTGATGGGCTTCGCAATCGTTGTTTCCTTTATCTATGTGTTGCTCAACATGGTTATCGATCTGCTTTACCGCTTGATCGATCCGCGCATCAGCGAGGTCAACTGACATGACAACTCCACTCACACCTTTGAGTGTTGTACCCGTTGCGCAGGCTGCGGGCTGGCGGGAGCGGTTGAGCTTTTTACGCTACCAGATCGGGCGCAGCCCGCTGACCATTGCTGGCCTGGCGATCACCTGCATCGTGCTCCTGTGTATGATTTTCGCGCCATGGCTGGCTCCCCATGATCCCAACGCGGTCAATCTGGCCCATCGACTGGCTGCACCGTCTGCCCAGTACTGGTTTGGCACCGATGAAGTGGGGCGCGATCTGTTCAGTCGAGTGTTGCATGGCAGCCAGCAATCGGTTGGCGTCGGACTGTTCGTGGCCTTTTCCTCTTGCCTGATCGGCGGCCTGCTGGGCTGTATGTCCGGTGTGATCGGAGGTCGTTTTGACAGCCTGATCATGAGGCTGATGGACATCATGCTCTCGGTGCCCTCCCTCGTGCTGATCATGGCCCTGACCGCTGCACTCGGCCCAAGTCTTTTCAATGCGATGCTGGCGATTACGCTGGTACGTATTCCATTTTATGTGCGGTTAGCCCGCGGCCAGGCGCTGAGCATCCGGCAGATGGGCTACGTCAAGGCGGCGCAGACCTTCGGCGCCGGGCGCTGGCACATTGTGCTCTGGCACGTGGCGCGCAACGCCACGCCGCCATTGCTAGTGCAACTGAGTCTTGATATCGGCGCAGCGATCCTGATGGCTTCCGCGCTGGGTTTTATTGGTCTTGGCGCACAACAGCCCACGGCCGAGTGGGGCGCAATGGTCGCGACCGGTCGCAAATACATCCTTGATCAGTGGTGGTACTCGACCTTCCCGGGTCTGGCGATCCTTATCACTGCCACCGGATTCAACTTGCTGGGCGACGGCGTGCGCGACTTGCTCGACCCGCGTCAACAGGGGAAATGATCATGTCGACTCCATCTATTGCAAGCCCGAAGCTTGCGGCTGCGCCGGTATTGACGATCGATAACCTGAGCATTGAGTTCCCGGCTTATCGCGGCACGGTGAAGGCACTCAACGGCATCACGCTTCAGGTGGATCCGGGGGAGATCGTCGGCGTGATCGGTGAGTCCGGTTCGGGCAAGTCGGTCACTGCCATGCTCAGTATGCGTTTGCTGCCGGAGCGCAGTTACCGGGTCAGCGGCGGCAGCCTGCACATACTGGGTCGTGACATGCTGGCGGCCAAAGAGAAAGACCTGTTGAAGGTACGCGGTCGTGACGCAGCGATGATTTTTCAGGAACCCATGACCGCCCTGAATCCGACCCGGCGTATCGGGCGACAGATGACGGATGTGATCATCCATCACCAGCACGTGAGCAAATCCCAGGCGCGAGCCAGAGCTGTCGAGCTGTTGCGAGACATGCACATCGCCGACCCTGAGCAGGTGCTGGAAAGCTATCCGTTCGAACTTTCCGGCGGGATGCGTCAGCGTGTGATGATCGCTCTGGCGTTTTCTTGCGACCCTCAGCTGCTGATTGCCGACGAGCCCACCACGGCATTGGACGTTACCGTACAGCGTCAGGTTTTGCTTTTGCTGAGAGAAAAGGCCCGTGAGCGCGGGACGGCAATTTTGCTGATCACCCACGACATGGCGCTGGTTTCCCAGTTTTGTGACCGGGTTTACGTGATGTACACCGGTGCTGTGGTGGAGCAGGGGGATACTGCTGCGGTCCTGGCTGATCCGCGTCACCCTTACACCCGCGGTCTGCTCAGCGGTTTGCCTGAGCAGGTGCAGCCCGGTGAGGATTTGATGACGATACCGGGCCAGGTGCCAAATCTTTCTGCGCTGCCCGAAGGGTGTACGTTCCGGGATCGCTGTCCGTCCGCGATGCACAAGTGCATTGAGCGGCCACCGCTACAGCTCATCAATGGCCGCGAGCTACGTAAAAGTGCCTGCTGGTTGAGCGAACAGGAGCAAATTTCATGATCAGCACCGCACGTAAACGCCTGCCTGAAGACAGCTCGCCGATTCTTTCCCTTGAAGATGTTCGCGTGCATTTCCCTGTGGGCAGCGACTGGCTCGGTCGGGCCAAGGGCGTAGCCCATGCATTGAACGGTATCGACCTGCAGGTCCGTGCCGGTGAGACACTGGGCGTGGTAGGGGAGTCCGGATGTGGCAAAAGCACTCTGGCGCAGCTATTGATGGGGTTGATCAAACCCACAATGGGTCGGATGGACTGGATTTATAACAATGCCCGTGAGCAGGGCAGTAATGTGCAGATTGTTTTTCAAGATCCGCAGTCTTCGCTGGATCCTCGCTTACCGATATGGAAGATCATTACGGAGCCACTGTTCGTCCAGCGTTCAGCGCCGCGACGAGACATGCGTGACATTGCTGCAAAAGTCGCCTCTCAAGTGGGTATTCGTACTGAGTACCTGGACCGTTTTCCGCACCAGTTTTCTGGCGGTCAGCGTCAACGAATTGCCATTGCTCGTGCGTTATCGTCCAATCCGGACATTATTGTTCTCGATGAACCAACTTCTGCGCTGGATATTTCGGTACAAGCGCAAATTCTCAACCTGCTGGCAGAGTTGCAACGCAGTCGTGATTTGACCTACATCCTGATTTCGCACAACGTCTCGGTGGTGCGCCATATGGCCGACCGGGTAGCGGTGATGTACCTGGGCCAAATCGTCGAATTGGGCAGTGCAGCCGAGGTGCTTGAGCGGCCTCAGCATCCTTACACTCGCCTGCTTCTGGACGCCGTTCCGCGCCTGGGGGCTCCGCTGGATAACGCATACATCTCGGCACCTACCGAGTTACCGGGCAATCGTAAACTGCCCGCCGGCTGTTTCTTCCGGGACCGCTGTCCGCACGCTACGACAGGTTGCGACAGGCCACAGTTGCTGGCGCCTGCGAAAGAGGGGCAGGGGTCAGTCAGATGTCATCTCATGTCGGGTGTCGCTTAGAGCTATGCACACTATGTCCCACCTCTACTGAGGTGGATCCAATAATATATTTATCGAGATACTTTCTTTTTACTTGGAGAGTACGTAAAACGCGGCACGGCCTTTGCTAACTTGATCCCAGGCCGTCCCGTTGTAACTCTTTTGTAATGGAAGTATCCGCAATGATGAAAAGTCTGGGTTTCAGCAGAAAGATTCTGCTCGCCGCCGCGTTGGTGGTAGTGGTTGCATTTACCTGTTTTATTGTTGTTAACGATTACCGACAACGTCAGACTTTGAAATCCAATGTCTTTGCTGAACTTCAACAGTTGGGTGGCCTGACGACTCAGAATATTCAGACCTGGCTGGAGAGCCGCACGCAGTTGCTGCAATCCATGGCGCAGCGAGTCGCAGCGGATGGCAAGGCCATTCCGGATCTGCAGCGCTCCATTGGTATCCCGGCTTATACCGATAATTTCCAGCTCAGTTATTTCGGTGGTACTGACGGCGTGATGTTTTCGGTGCCAGCGGGTAATCGCCCGGCAGATTATGATCCCCGTGCGCGTGGCTGGTACAAGGCGGCGCAAAACGCCCCGGGCACTGTTGTGACCGAACCGTACATTGCCGCTTCGTCTGGCAAGTTGGTCGTGACACTGGCGGCGCCGGTCAAGTACCAGAACCAGTTCATCGGCGTTGCCGGTGCTGATATTTCACTCGAGAGCATTACCAAGACCATCAACTCGCTGAACTTCGGTGGGCATGGTTATGCATTCATCGTCAGCGGCGACGGCAAGATTCTGATTCACCCGGACAGCAAACTGATTCTGAAGAACATCAGCGAAGCCTATCCGACCGATACGCCGAAGATTACTGCGGGCGTGACTGAGATTGCGTCCGCCGGTAAAGCGGAAATCATGTCGCTGACCAAGGTAGAAGGCGTTTCCTCGGCTAACTGGTATGTGGCGCTGGTACTGGATCAGGATGCGGCCTACGCCATGCTTGGCGAATTCCGTACGTCAGCGATTACTGCAATGGTCATTTCCGTGGTGATCATCATTCTGCTGTTGGGCATGTTGATCAGCGTGCTGATGCAACCGCTGCATCAGATGGGGCGCGCCATGCGTGACATCGCGGATGGTGACGGCGACCTGACCAAGCGTCTGGCCATTACCTCCCAGGACGAGTTCGGCGAATTGGCCCAGTCGTTCAACCGATTCGTTGAACGTATCCACGGCTCCATACGCGAGGTGGCTTCCACGGCTGGCCAGTTGGGCGATGTGGCGATCCGGGTGGTGAAGGCTTCGAATTCCTCCATGACCAACTCCGACCAGCAGGCCAATCGTACCGAAAGTGTGGCGGCGGCGATCAACGAGTTGGGGGCGGCTGCCCATGAAATTGCCCAGAACGCGGCGCGTACTTCTCAGCAATCTGCCGATGCCAGCCAGTTGGCGAGTGATGGTCAGCAAGTCGTACAGCAGACCATCAGTGCGATGAACGAGCTGTCGGCGAAGATCAGCGAATCCTGCGCCAACATCGAGAACCTGAACGGCAAGACGGTCAATATCGGTCAGATTCTTGAGGTGATCACCAGTATTTCCCAGCAAACCAATCTGCTTGCACTGAACGCGGCGATTGAGGCCGCGCGTGCCGGCGAAGCAGGGCGTGGCTTTGCGGTGGTGGCCGACGAGGTGCGCAGCCTTGCACACCGTACTCAGGATTCGGCGCAGCAAGTGAAGAAGATGATCGAGGAGCTGCAGATCGGCGCTCGTGAAGCGGTGGTTACCATGACCGAAAGCCAGCGTCAGAGTGAAAGCAGCGTGACCGTCGCCAATCAGGCCGGTGAGCGGTTGAGCAGCGTTACTCGTCGTATTGATGAAATCAACGACATGAACCAGTCCGTAGCCGCTGCAACCGAAGAGCAGACCGCGGTGGTAGAGTCGATCAACGTCGATATTACGCAGATCAACACGCTCAATCAGGAAGGCGTCGATAACCTGAAGCTAACGCTGGACGCTTGTTCATATCTGGAAGAGCAGGCTGCCCGGTTGCAGCATCTGGTGGGGACTTTCAGGATCTGATGTGAAGAGTAAGGCTTGAAACCGGGTCGCCCTTATCGCGGGCAAGCACCGCTCCCACAGTTTGAAATGCAATGCCATGGGAGATTCTATGTTGGCCTGCAAACCTGTGGGAGCGAGGCTTGCCCGCGATGCAGACGACTCGGTTTTTCAGCTACACCGTGTCATCGTTCATCGCGAGCAAGCTCACTCCTACAGATGACCAATATTGTGAGCGGTGCCTTGGCCGAGCCGCATCCGGACAGGACGATAAACGATGATGTAGTGTGTCTTCCCGCCTCGTCTCATGTATCGCGGGCAAGCACCGCTCCCACAGTTTGAAATGCAATGCCATGTGGGAGCGGTGCTTGCCCGCGATAACGGCGACTCGGTCTAACTCAGCAATTCTGCGAACGCCTTGTCCGCCTCCAGTACGGCGGGCAGTCCGGCAAACAATGCATCCAGATTGACCCCTTCAGTCAGCGGTCCGACCACCGCCTGTTGCGCTTCTGGCGTAGCACCGCCGTGGGCTTCGAGCGCATCGGAAATCAGCATCGCCTGAGCCACAATACGCGGCAGAGGAGCATTGCCTGGTGCTTGTAACGGTTTCGCCTGATACGCAATGGCTTGCTGGATCACCTCTGGTAGATGCCAGCGACGGGCCAGTTCCTCACCCACCTCGGGGTAACCAAAACCTAACTGGACCGTTTCATTGGCCGCGCGGCCCGGCGTGCCCGTTTTGCTCGCCGCATTGATACGCTCGGCGACTTCCGGCGCGCCTGTCTGGATCAATAACTCTCCGATGTCATGCATCACGCCGCAGGTAAACGCAATCTCCGGGTCCACGCCGCTCTGTTTCGCCAGCATCCGGCAGATCCCGGCCACCTGAAAACTCTTCAGCCAGAAACCTTTCAGGTCAAAGCTCGGTCCGGCTTTGAACGCGCCCGTCACAGCTGACGCCAGCACCAGCGTGCGCAGCGTGTTGAAACCCAGACGCATGGCTGCGTCTTCGATACTGGACGACTCCCGGGAGCCACGAAACCGGGCCGAGTTGGCCAGGCGGAGAATCTTCGCCGAAATCACCGGATCCTTTTCGATATTGCGAGCAATGCTTTCCAGGCTGGAAGAAGGGCTGTCAAATTGCAGGATCAGATCCTGAGCAACTTTTGGAATGCTGGGGAGGCTATGCAGATTGGCGAACAGCGTTTCAATACTCATGGAAGACTCACCTTTTTTCGTCCTGAAACAGAACGATAGGTGATTCTGGCGAGCTTGCATGGTCAACGATCGTTAAATGCGTGAAACAGTAGGCAAATTCGATAGGGACGCTTGTCGACTTGTGGGAGCTGCCATCTTTGCCTGCCAGCTGACGAGCAGCAAACACGGACCCTGTAGGAGTGAGCTTGCTCGCGATAACGGTAGACCTTTCAAGAAATTACCGTCTGGCCTGACGCTATCGCGAGCAAGCTCACTCCTACAGATCCTGTGTTTGCTTCACGACAACACGGCATTTTAGACGGGGCGTTACCTCCCACCAAACGAGTGTTCCAATCCGTCCGGGGTGATTAACCCAATACCGGCGTAACCAACTCACCCTCGTCGATATAACGACTCAGATTTGCGAACACCAGATCGGCCATCGCCTTGCGGGTTTCATAGGTGCCGCTGCCGATGTGCGGGGTCAGTACGACCTGGTCCAGGCTCAACAGCTCGGCGGGTACGTTCGGTTCATCTTCGAATACATCCAGCCCGGCACCGGCGATCTCACCCGCCTGTAGCGAGGCGACCAGGGCTTTTTCGTCGACGACCGTGCCGCGTGCCACGTTGATCAGGAAAGAATCCGGACCCAGTGCCTTGAGCACCGATGCGCTGATCAACTTCTCGGTATCGGCACCGCCCGGCACGATCACCACGAGATAATCGCTGACCTTGGCCAGTTCGTGGAGGTCAGCGTAGTGGGTGTAGGACACATCGGAATAAGCCTCTCCGCGACGGAAATAGGCGATTTCCATATCGAACGCTGCCGCCCGGGTGGCGATGGTTTTACCGATCTTGCCCAGCCCGACGATGCCGCAGGTTTTGCCTGCCAGATCGCGGCCCAGAGGGAATTTGCCGTTTGGCCATTTACCCGCACGCACAAAACGCTCGGCTTCACTGATCTTGCGGCTCACGCAGAGCATCAGTGCGAGGGCAGTTTCCGCGACGGCTTTGTTCAAGACATCCGGAGTGTTGCTGAATTTGATGCCGCGCCCTGACAAATAGTCGGTGTCGATGGCGTCGTAACCCACGCCGAAGCTGGTGATGACTTCAAGATTGGGCAGACGATCCAGCACCTGATTGTCGGTGCCGTACACGGCGCTGGTGACGATGGCGCGAATCTTCTCGCCGTGGGTGGAGAGCCAAGCTTCCAGGTCTGCAATCTCCCAGCGATTGTGCACGGTAAAGTCCCGGGCCAGCGCTTCAGTGAGAGAGGCGTGCATCTGGCCCCAGACCAGTACTTCGGCTTTGCTTTGAGTCATAGTGGATCGCTCGTCATTTTATTGTTGGGAAAACATGAAGGCATGCTTAGCGTCATATGTCATCGTACAACTAGACTTGATCATATACGCATGGTGCCGTCATTCAAGTCCGAATGTTCGATTCCCAGCCTGGCGATGTGTTCAGAAAACCTTCTAGCCAGCGACCTGCCGACCTTTCGGTCCCGTTTCCAGAATCAATAACGCTAGCACGATTGCGAGCACGATGCCCCCCAGCAACCACGCGCCGGCAGCCTGGAATATGGGCAGGGTCAAGGCACCGCCCATTGCCATGCGCGCCAGCAAATAACCAAATACCGGTGTGAGCAGGGCGCTGAAGGTAAAGACCAGAAAATTGATCGCACCGGTGGCACTGCCCTTGACGTTGTCGGCGTTGACTTCCTTGATGATCGAGTAGGGAATCATCGCTGCGCCAGAGCCGATCCCCAACAACAGCCCGAACAGATACGGTGGGGCAATACCAGCTGGCAGATACAGGATCGCCGCGCTGGCGATCAACATCAGCGATGCGCCACCGATCAGTACCGGCTTGCGTCTGCCAATGCGGTCGGAGATATAACCAAGCAACGGGCAACCAATCACCCAGCCCAGCGGGATCATGCTGCTGCGGTTCACTGCCTCGCTGTACGTGACCGCCAGACCGTCACGCAGGAATGGAACGCCCCAGATCATGTCGCCGATCGTCGTCGGCAGAAACAACAGGCCCGCCGTGAAACCGCATAGCCATGACTGTGGATTACTCAAAACCTGCTTGTAGGGCGTCAATACTGAACCCAGTGAGTTGCTGCTCCCGGCGGGGCGTGGATCGTGACCCTTGGGCGTCATGAACAGCACCAGAATGGCGATGACGAACAGACAACCGGCGGCGATGAACCAGAATTGTTGCCACGGGATAGTCCCGTGAATGATCGGGCCCACGGCAAATTGCCCGGCGAAGCCGCCCATCATGCCGAAGCATTGAGTGAAACCGACGGCAGTGGCCAGATACCGGGGCGGGAAGCCATGCGTTGCCAGATACACCGCGCCAATGAAGGCACTGGCCGATCCCGCGCCTTGCAGCAGGCGACCGATTTGCGCGACGTGCAACTCACCCAGGCCGAATAAGGCCGCGCCCGCTGCAACCATCAGGATGCCCGCCGGTATCACGTACTTGGCACCCAGTCTGTCCAGTGCCGCGCCCGCAATGATCGAGAAAATCGAGTAGGTGTAGTAATACAGACCGACCAGCGCACTGACGGCCACCACATCGCGGCCAAACGCTTCGGTCAACTCCGGCATCATCACCCCGGGTGCCGAGCGCAGTGCGTATTGCACAAAGTAGAAGAGGGCGCAGAACAGCCAGGCGATCACGAACCCCATGTGCAGCGGCTCGGAGCGGACGGACAACGGAGCGGATGACGCAGGAGGCATGAGGATGGCCTTGGTGAAGGGGCTATGGACCTCAGCCTAGTCGCTATCCGAGATCCGAAAGCTGCGCCGGATCAATGGATGGGCATTGAAGCAGCTCATACCATGCAATTCGCAGCAAACGTCGTCCCCTGTAGGAGTGACCGGGGTGGCGATCCACATTGCTCGCGATGGCGTCATGCCTGACGGTAATTTATCGACGGAAAAATCGAATCGCGAGCAAGCTCACTCTTACCAGACGAAATGCAAATCAATGGATTGAAATGCATTTTCTGTAGGAGCTGCCGAAGGCTGCGAAGCATTTCTCCTGATACACCGTGATCGCAGCCTTCGGCAGCTCCTACAGATCCTGTGTTTACTCGAGACAAAAAGTAATGACCAAAAAAAGGCGCTCGCGAGAGCGCCTGAAACACCTTGGTTGCAGAGCGGGAGCTTCCAGGGCGGTGTTGTAAAAACTCATGCCCCTCTTCACAGAACGCTAAGCGGATACTCGACAATCACCCGGACCTCATCAAGGTCTGACTCAAACGCAGTCGCTCGTGTGGTGGCCTGTCTCACGCGCAACGACAAGTCTTTCAGATTGCCAGTCTGCACGATGTATTTCGCTTCGATATCCCGCTCCCAGCGGTTCTGATCGGTGAGTGGATTGCCATCCGAATCCCGGCGCATGTAAGTGCTGTTCGCGTTGGAATAGTCCGCGTCGGTGCCTTTGCCGTAGCGCGTCATGAACGACAGGCCGGGTACCCCGAACGTGGTCATGTCCAGGTTGTAAGTGACCATCCACGAGCGCTCTTTCGGTGAGTTGAAGTCGCTGTACTGGATAGAGTTCGCCAGGTAAATCGAGTCAGATTGTCTGAGGTAATCGAAGTCATCGTCGCCTTCATTCCGCTGGTGCGAGAGGGCCAGGGTATGAGCGCCGTATTGCAGGCCGATCTTCGCACTCCAGATGTCGTTGTCGAATTCACCGAGGAGCTTTTTGCCTTCGTCGGTGGCGTTGTAATAATTCAGGCTACCGGTCAGTGCCAGATTATCGGAGAGCGGCAATGTGTAAGAAGTGGAGGCGTAAGTCTGGTCCCAGGCGTCTTTCAGCCTGCTGGTATACAGGCTCAGGCTCAGACTGTCGGTGGCAGCGTAATCACCTCCGAAATAGGCGACCCACGGAGCGTTGACCGAACCTGCATAAAACGTTGCGAAGTTATCGCGCATGCTGCTGGAGGCCGGCTGGCTCATTGAATGAAGGCGGCCACCCTGAAGGGTTAAACCGCTGATACTGGTGTTGGTCGCTGTTACACCGCGGAAACTTTCAGGCAGCAGTCGCGAGTCGCCAAAAGAAACCACAGGCGTGGATGGAAAGACATCCCCGACCTTTACAACCGTATCGAATGCCCTGGCTTTCAAAGCGCCACCGACCTTGCTGTATTCGTCTTCGGCCTCGCCATCCCCATCGACCGGCAGAACATCGAACGAACTGCGTCCGCCGTTTCGACCATCACCGGTGTCGAGTTTGATGCCCAGCATTGCAAAGGCATCGACACCAATACCAAACGTACCCTGAGTGAAACCCGATTCGAATTTGCCGATAACGCCTTGAGCCCATGCTTCGGAATAACCATTCCCGGTGGGGCTTGATTCGCCTTTGCGATGGTCACGGTTCATGTAAAAACTTCGATTGAGCACGGTCAACGTACTGCCTTCGATAAACCCTTCCTTTTGCTCTTCTGCAAAAGCAGTAAGCGGTGTGACACCCGCAAGGGTCGATAAAACGGCCAAAGTCATTTTGTTGAGGTGAGTCATAGTCGCTCCGTTCAAATCGGCAGATTTCTTATGTGTCGACCTGGCTTTTTTTATAAATTCGAGCGCTGCCAGTGGGGCACAATCTTGACGAGTTGAAGATAACGACGAGATGGTTGAAAGATTACAAATGTGCAATCAAACGTTTATGTTCCGGAGACTGAAAGTTGCCGGTCACTGCTGATGACTTATTTGCGGGAGATCGCTGCGTCCGCTTGATGCATCAGCCTTCGACCCAGTGTAGCGAGGCCGGAAGGCTGATATCGCATTCAGCCGGGGGCGTTGGTCGGTGGCTCGCGGTCGGCGGGATGATTGACGCCGTCACTGGTCTTGATCTGGCCCAGGTCGTAAGGGTTCACGCCTTCCAGGCAACCCAGATTGAAGCCGTACTGATCCGGTGAAGAGCGCCGCTGGTGATGAGTGTAAATCCCGCAATTGCCGCAGAAATAATGCTTCGCTGTGCGGGTATTGAATTGATAGAGCTTGAGCTGGGTCTGGCCCTGAATGACTTTGACACCGTCCAGCGCGACCGACGCAACGATGGCACCTTTGCGGCGACACATCGAACAATCGCAGCGCCGAGGGTCGACAATGCCGTCGGGTAAATCCAGCTCCAGCACCACTGCGCCGCAATGGCACGATGCACGGTGTTTGGGTTTTATTTCAGTGGGGCCGACTTTCTTGATCACGGGCTGTTCCTCCTGAGGTAATTCAACAGGGTAGCCGTTTAGAGTTAACGGTGCACATTGTTGGCCAGCAGACACAACTTCCGCGAACTCATTACCAAGAGGCCGGTATAACGCCGGACTTGATTTTATGTTTGCTCGCAAGGTGAATTGTGACGCAGAACCTGTGGGAGCCGAGCTTGCTCGCGATAAGGGCGCCGCAAATATCAGGCAGATTGCGTCCAGCCTCATCGCGAGCAAGCTCTGCTCCTATCAAACATCACTCCAATAATGGATTTGAAACGCGGACCTTGTAGGAGCTAACTTGTTGGCGAAGCGGAATTTCTGACGATGCGGGTCCGACGTCTCGCCAACAAGTTGGCTCCTACAGGGTCATCCGTTTGCTTAGCGACAGCGTGGTGTCAGGGACACCGGGGCGACTCCCACATGAAAGTCAGGTATCAGCTCGCGGGCAACCGTTGCCCAGCAATGGCAGGCTCGCCAACATGTTTTTCAGCGCAAGCGCGTCCCAGGGCAGATGCTCTGCGACACCAATCCCGACCACATCCACGACGTTTGCCACATCGCGTAGCAGGCGTACGACTTGGTCCATGGTCATCTTGCCTTGGGCGATCCCTTCAAAGGTGTCAGCCGGGACGTTGGGTTGGGCGAATAGCAGCGAGCGGAAGATGCTCGGGTCCAGCACATCAAGGTCCAGGTGAATGGCCAGATGGCTGGCCCCTGTCTCCTTGAGCCATGTCAGCACCGGTTCGCTGGTGTTTGCCAGGTCAGCAGGACTAGCACTGCGCAGGCCGAGGCGCTTGATGGTGGCGGTTTCGACGTCCATGGTTTCCTGCAGACCGGCATACATGACATTCGCCGGTTTCAGCGGGCGCTTCACTGCCTGGGCAAAGTCCGGATCTCCCTCGCCCAGCAGGTTGCCCAGCACCATGGCGTGTGCGTGCTCGAACTCCTTAGGGGTCAAAACGTCAGGATGGGCGTCGACCCAAAGTACTGCCAGCTCGCCGTTGTAGCGTTCATTGAGATTAGCAAATGGTGCAAGGTCGACCAGGCAATCACCGCCCAACACAACCATACGATCCGGTTGATGTTTCTCAATCAATTGCCGCGCATGGCTCAATTGTTCAAGCAGGGCCTGACGAGCAACGATACCGTTTTCGTTTTGCAGCGTTTTACCATCGGGCCTGGCGACATGCACTTCCTCCGCGGGGCCATTCGTCTCGGGAGCGAGCCATGAAAGCAGTTGAGCGCCGAAGAAGTAAGGGGCGTTGTTGCCACCTTGCCATTGCGGGAATAACAGGCGCAGGGTTTTATCTGAGGCGTTAGCCATCTGTTCACCATCGGGTTGGCTACGTTAAATCATTGATTGGTCACCGTTGGCGCGAGTCTAAGCCGCGCACTGTTGATACTGCGCCGTAAAGGAATAAGCCGCTTTGCCGGAAGTGCCAGATGCTGTGCTCAGAATGCCAGGTGTAATCAGGCCCGATGCAGCAGTTGCTGAGGCGAGATGCCATAGGCTTTTTTGAAAGCCCGGCTGAAGTGCGAGAGGTTGCTGAAACCAAAGCTCAGCGCAGCATCGCTGACCTGGTTGAACGACTTTTTCAGCAGGGCGTCATGGCAGGCCGAGAGCCGCTGCTGCCAAAGCCAGCGAATGACCGTGGTGCCTTCTGTGGCAAAAAGTCGATTCAGTGTTCTAGGCGACATATGCACGGCGGCGCAGATGCTTTCCACGCTCATCCCGGTCTGGCCAAGATTTGCCAGAATGTGCTGTTTTACTCCAGCAAGCTGCTTGTCTCGGTGTGATGCCTGTTTAGGCGTCAGGGAGCCATAAGCTGTTTCGAACGCGCTGGACAACACATCCAGCAGCGCACCATTGAGTCGGTCGCCGATAACAGCATCAGGCGGCTCGGCCTTCCACATCTCCAGCAGCATTGATTTTGCGAGCCCGCCCAGCGGGGAATGGCTATCCAGTGTTCGGCTTAAAAAACCTTCGTAATGAGGAATATGCGTCAGCAGCAGCGAACGCGGCACGGCGAGCACTATCTGATCGTCGCCAGCGGGAAGGGTGCAGGTGAAGGGTTGAGCGCTGTCGTATAAAACGATGTCTCCGGGTAACTGGCGCGAAGTTCTGCCTGACTGGCTGATGTAGGCGTCAGAGCACAAAGTGAGTGTCAGGAAGAATGTACCGTTGCCCTGATCGTCCCGAGGGCGTTGGTACTCCACCGGCAAGGATCTGATTCGGCTGAATAACACACTGCCCTTGGTCGCGACGTCCAGTGAGCCATCGAACAGCTCATCTGTTAACTGGCGGTTCTTGGTGGGTGTGTAGGTCGAGCAGACGACATCTTGCCAATAATCGAAACGCTCCTTCGCTTCTAAGTGTGCAGTGGGAAAGACAATCGCCATGGGCGCTCCGGTAAACAAGCCGACAAAACTTCGCAAATCACCGTATCAGATATTCGGCAAAGTGGAGGCGTGCGGCGACGTGATGCAACTGGATGCGCCCGTGGCTGCTTCAGTACATTGAGACGCAGCCATTTGAGGCGTTTTCCATCGCGACTTCAGCAGGCCCTAAATCGCACGGGGTCAGAGAAGTTTCTTTCGCAGTCTGCGGTCCCTGCGTCGGTGATGTTTTACCGCAAATATCTCAGCGAACGAGGCAAGGTACTGCCCGCGCTGAAAGTCGGTATTCCCCAGATGTGGGCCGTGAACGAAACGAGGCTGAATCCAGCAAACACGCATGGTTGGAGGAGTGAGCATTTGCTCGTTCTGGGGCCAGGTGCGTAATTTTATGGACTTGACCAGTCGTTTGCATTGAATCTGACCAGCACATTATGTGTCCTTTAGCGGCAGAAATCGGCCAGAAGCAGACGTTCGCAAGTGACGACTAACGGCCAGAAGCTGCCGGTCTCGCCAGGACTGGGCCGGTTCCGCTGAGGATCGAAAGCATCTATGAAACTGGGGGCGATTCACCCACTTTTGGGACAGCAGTGATCATCACATCAGGCAGCATTTTTTGAACTTTTGACCACTACCGCAGAAACATGGGTCGTTTCGGCCTATCTTCGAATCGTCTGGTCTACGGTTCGACGAAGTCGGTTGAGCAGATCCCGAATTCCCGTTGAGCGCCATGCCCTGCGTCAGGGTCTCCATCAGGCTGTCACGCTTCCATGGAAAGCGCGTCGTCAGACTAAGCTTAGGCAACCCATCTGTCTCACGCACGAGAAGTCCAAACCAATTATCAGCGCGATGTACATATTTGCGCCTCTGGCAATGACCAGCGAGTGCCTCAACTGCATTGCTCGCTGTTGCTCGACTGCAATGGATAGTAAGTCCAGTGTCGCCGGTATCGAATCCCAGGGTGAAGTCGTGTGGCCGCCCATCGAGCCGAGTGCGTCGGGCGACATCCTTCATTCCCTGGTCCAGCTGTTTTACCGTGTCGCCGCTGATGTCGAGCAGGAGGAAACCGAGATCGATCAGGTCAGGGTCAGCCTCGTGCTCAATCTTCTCGATGATCCGAGCGACACGCGTGTCCGTGAACTTGGTGAGAATACCTTTAGGTGTAGCGATGCCGGGAATACCCTCACGACGCACGGTCATGGCGGTGTCCAGATCGAGCGAGAAATCATCTGCTACCGTGGCCATGCTAGTTTTGTCTTTGAGCCATAGGTTCTGACTCAGATGATAGCCAAGGATTGACAACTCGTTGGTTCCAAAAATACGTTCGGCATAACCGACCCGCCGGTCGATATAGCTGAGCAATCGCAGAGGGCTGGCGAGCATTTCGGTTAGCACGTCGATCAGAAACACGTCGGCTACCAAGGGTGCGTGGATGACCGTGTCTTCTTCATATTCGAGGAAGTGCCTGGCCTGTACAGTGAGCACCGGATAGTGGTCCGACACAGCGCACAGGATATAGATATCGCGTAGTTGGGGGATATTGAGCTTTGATCCATCCTCCTTCACAAAGTCCAAGCTCGGCTGCCTAAGCGACTGTGCACAGCGCAGGCCCTGGCCGTAGGCATCCTGCACCGCCTTCTGGAAATCGTCGCGTAGTGCTTGATCGTTCCCCTTACGCGATTCCAATGTCATCTTCTTAGACTTGCACTGGACGATCAGCGCCCGGTCGCCAAACAGGACGAGCACATCCATCTCGGACACACGGCCGTCCGAGCCTTCGATGTTGACGTTGCAATGAACATTGCTCTCGCCGAATACCGAACGTAGCCGCTTAGCAACAAACTGCTCGGTAAAGTCGCCCCGGTGCGCCGAGGCCTTGGCGCGATAGGATTTATCGCCGATCATCCAGTAGAACGGTGAGTCGTAAAGCGATTCGACGATTCCATAAGTTTGGAGTGCGATGTAGTGTCCATCCGGCAGCGCGACTATCGGACATGCGTTAACAACGTTAAACGCGCCGAGAGACGTGAAATCCTGATTGGAGGGCGCAGTGACACTGAACGTCGAAAGCATCGCTTGAACCATTTCTTTAGGCCGAGTGCAATGCGCCGCGATTTCCTCAGCCGTTGTAGTAAAGCCAGATAGTAAGGATGAGGAGTGTGACGCCCCGGTTTTCAAGCACGACAGCGCGTCCATAATCTTGATGTTCTGGAGTTTCGAGATTGCATCGGCCATAGCTTGCGCGTCCGCAATGGTGAACCCCTTATTCTCAAGCAACCATGTCTCGTCCGCAGCGTAGCGTTCGCGCGCCATATCTCGATATTGAAAACTGTACGCGGATTCGCCTCCATAGAAGATCGGCTCTCGAAGCACATCTGCACGCGTGAATGGAGAAGGCGGGCGCTTCGACTCCGCCACTTGTACGGCTCTCGCAGCTTCGATGAGCGAGTCCTGCATGGGCCGCGCCAGGCGCGCATGGAGTTCCTCAAGCAATGTTTTGGTCCGATCAAGCAGCGCTTGAATTTCGGAAGGCGACGGCTCGCTCAGGTCAATCGGCTGACGAACCATTAGCCCGAGCAAGGTCGAAAACTCAGTCCGCACCGTTCGTCCTGGCGCATAAGAGGTGGCGAGGGTTTCGCCGTCAATCGCACCATCAAAAATTACATAATTGTCTCGTAACGACATCCATGAGAGCGCATGCACGAATCCCGGTGTAGTGGAAAGCTGAGCGAGATCTTTAAAAATATCCTGTTCAGCACGAGGTTCACTTTGCGTCATATATTTACTAGCACCGTTCAGCGTATCAAGTGGTTGGTGAGTCGCCCCAGTTTCAAGGACACCTTCAAGCATGGAAGGATAGCCGACTCAGGCCTCTGCTGGATGGTCCGCTTGTGGCCGAAAGCTGCCGATCGTATATGGCAACTTTTGGCCAACTGCTACCAATCAGTGATACGCAGTGCACTGCTTAAGTCCGATACAAACGCTCGGTAAGGTCGACTGCAAATGGCTGATCAAGTGGAATGTAATCCCCCAACCAAGCTCACCCTGCAGCACTCACTCGCCATCGCCACCCGCTGACATCGTCTAACCGCGCTTTCCATCGCGTGCTAATTTATATCCAGTTTAAAAACCCCCGCTCATCAAAGGCTCTGCCCGGTCACAGCCTATTGGGAGATTTCATGACACAAGCCAAACAAAACGGCCTCGCCCTACGCTACGGCGAAGCAGCTACAAACACAAAAATCCCCGAAAACTGGAACCTGGTCCTTGATCAACTGGTAAACCATCGCAGCGTCCGTGCTTTCAACGACAAGCCGCTACCAGAAGGAACACTTGAGGCGTTGATCGCAGCAGCACAGTCAGCCGCGACTTCATCAAATCTACAGGTATGGAGCGTGATCGCTGTTCAGGACCCTTCCCGCAAAGCACGCCTCGCGGAATTTGCCGGAAATCAGGCCTATATCCGCCAAGCCCCGCTGTTTCTGGTCTGGCTCGCTGACCTCTCCAGAGTGTCCCGAGTAGCAGAGCGTGCAGGCGTCGAGCTTGAAGCCTTGCCTTATATCGAGAGCCTGTTACTGGGTACTATCGACGCGTCGCTGGCCGCCCAGAACGCGGTGGTGGCGCTGGAGTCGATGGGGCTGGGTGGCGTCTACATCGGCGCTATACGCAATGACATCAAAAGTGTTGCGAAGGAGTTAGAGCTGCCACCTCAGGTATACCCGGTGTTCGGCATCTGTGTGGGTTACCCGGATGCGAACCGCCCGGCGCAGGTGAAGCCGCGCTTGCCCCAGGCGGCGGTCTTGCATCACGAGCGCTACAGCGCGGAGTCTGAACAGTCCTCGGTAGAGCAATATGATCAGCGCCTCGGTGCTTTTTATCAGCAGGAGGGTATGAAGGCTGCGGGCTGGTCGGAGCAAGTCGTGAATCGCTTGCGCAGTATTTCCAGCCTGCATGGGCGTGAAGAGTTGGTCAGGGCGCTACAGCAAATGGGCTTCGGCCTGCGCTAGCAGGCCGGGCTCAGTTCGGTTAATCAGTCACTTCGCTCGCGGAAAAACCAGCCTGAACGTCGTGACCCGTTCCAGCTCACTCTCCACCGTCACGCGCCCTTGATGAACAGTCATGATGGAGCGAACAATCGCCAGCCCCAGACCGGTGCCTCCCTGTTGTCGTGAGCGGCTGGCGTGTACCCGGTAGAAGCGGTCAAACAGTCGCGGCAGGTGCTCGGCTTCGATGCCTTCACCCTGATTGCTGACGGCCAGAGACACTTCATTGACATGGCTGTCGAGGGTGATGGTCACTGTGCTACCGGGATTGCCGTGCCGGATGGCGTTGGAGAGCAGATTGGAGATCGCTCGCTGGATCATCAATCGTTCTCCGAAGGTCTGGGCACTGCCCTGAACCACCAGCGTCATGTCTTTTTCTTCCGCTGACTGATCAAAAAGCTCGGCGACCTTGTTGGCTTCTTGCTCAAGATCCACTGCAGTAAACGTCAACAGCGCCGAAGGCTGGGTCACGCTGGCCAGGAACAGCATCTGGGAGACCATTAATGACAGGCGTTCAAGCTCCTCGGTGCACGACTCAAGTGCCTGTTTGTATTCCTCGGGTGGCCGCTCTCTGGACAAGGTGACTTGCGCCTTGCCCATCAGGTTGTTCATGGGCGAGCGCAGTTCATGGGCCAGGTCATCCGAAAATTGCGCCAGTTGCTGAATATCCTCGGCCAGTCGGTTGAGCATTACGTTGACGGCATGGGCCAGATCGCGCAGTTCGTCAGGTAAGCCAGCAGCTTGCATGCGATGGGACAAATCCCGGGCCGATACTTTGTGCGCGACTTTGCGAAACGCGCGCAGAGGTCTTAACCCTCGATGCACGATCCACCACGCACAACCGCCAACCAGCAGCAGGATGAGCGGCAAGGCGATGAGTGTGGATTTCACATAGGCGCCGAGTAACAGGGCATCGCTCTCTCTGTCGAGCGCGAGCAGCACCAGCACCTTCTGGCCGCCTTTGAGGCGCACCTGTTTGCTGGCAATCAATATCTCGTGACCGGCCGAGGATTCCACCCGCTGGAAATGGTCCCGGCTGTCCCCGGCCAGAGGTATTGGAGGCACCATCTGTTCGTCCTGACCCAGACTCAGCAAGCGTTTTCTCGGGACGCTCGAATCGAGGATGGTCAGGGTCAAGTCATCGTGCCCGACGATCTGGTCTCGCAAGTGGTGAGGCGCCAGCACCACGTCAGCGACCGAGCTGAAGCCCTCTGACAGGCTGTGTTCGATTTGCTCCAGTTTTTCCTGCAAGCCGTTTCTCGCCCGGAAATCCAGCTGATGTGAAATGGACGCGTAGGCGAACGCTGCCATTACCAGTACCAGCACGGCACTCATTGCGGTAACGGCAAGGCCCAGCCGGGTTGAAAGGCGCGTGGGTTTCATTCACGTATTTCCAGAACGTAGCCGACGCCGCGCAGGGTATGAATCAGTTTCTGTTCGAAAGGCTCGTCGATTTTTGCCCGCAGGCGGCGGATCGAGACTTCGACAACGTTGGTGTCGCAGTCAAAGTTCATGTCCCACACCAGCGAGATGATCTGCGTGCGAGACATGACTTCACCGCTGTGACGCATCAACAGGTGGAGCAGGGCGAATTCCTTGGTCGTCAGGTCGATGCGCTGGGTGCCGCGAAAGGCTCGGTGTCGTCCCTGGTCCAGTTCAAGGTCGCCGACCCGCAGCACCTCGGGCAAACCGGCCTGCTCACTGCGACGCATCAGCGTGCGAACTCTTGCCAGCAACTCCGGAAACTCGAACGGCTTGACCAAATAATCGTCTGCGCCCATTTCCAGCCCCCGGACCTTCTCTTCAAGGCGACCACGGGCAGTGACCATCATGACCCGGGTGTTGCTGTTTTTCCTCAACCGGGTCAATACCTCCCAACCATCCATCTCGGGCAGATTCACATCCAGGATCACCAGATCGTAAGTTTGATGTTGAGCCAGATAAAGCCCATCAAGCCCCGTGACGGCCAGGTCCACAACATAGCCACTCTCGGTTAAACCCTGATGCATGTACTCGGCAGTTTTCGGCTCGTCCTCTACAACAAGGATTCGCATATCAGTGTCCTGTATTAATAGGCTAGGTAAGTGCCGCTGTTATTTTATTGGCGGCTTTAAAGTTGCGCGTTCCGCCTCTGCCGAGGTAAACGGCAGAATTCCACGATCTATGGATTAGCGGCGATTCTGGAGTCTGTAGCCACTTCAGGGTCAACCCCGCAGGTGGCTGAATATCCGGATTTTTTTCAACTGTTCTGAAGCCAGAAAGCTTTAAGGTTTCCACTTTGCCAGCGTGTTAAAAAAGCAAGTTTTAAGTTATTGCTGTTTGTGTCTTTGGTGTCGCTAACTTCACTGCGTCGCGCAGTGTAATAGCGAGCGACTGCAACTTTTCTTAAATGACAGGATTGTAATTTTTCAGCAATCCTTCTGCTAACTCCCTTTGCATAAAGTCCCCCGCATCCAACTCCGCTGAACGCAGCTGGAGTCTGTTCTGGTTATTTATGGGGTGGTCAGTCATATGCAAAGGCACGACGGGAGCAGTGCAAACCCGCTGAGGTACAGAGTTTTTTCCTTGTTAACCGACGTGAAGCCCACCGTGAAAACAGGTTTGCTTTATGCCTTTTTGCTGTCATTTGCCGCGCCCGGTATTGCGACTGCTCAGAGCTTGAGTCTGCCCCAGGCCATCGAGGCCGCCTTTGCGGAAAATCCGGACCTCGCCGCCGCACGATGGGAAATTGGCATTGCCGAGGGCGACAGGCAGCAGGCAGGTCTGATGCCTAACCCGGAGTTGTCCTGGGAGGTGGAAGACACTCGGCGCAATACCAGCACTACCACGGTCATGCTCAGCCAGGCACTGGAACTGGGTGGCAAGCGCGGTGCTCGCGTCGAAGCCGCCAGCCGGTCCCAGGATGCTGCGCAGATCGAACTGGAACGACGGGGCAACGAGTTACGTGCCGAAGTCGTGCAGGCCTTCTTTACTGCAATGCGTGCGCAAACCGGTCTGGAACTGGCACGGCAATCCCAGGCACTTGCTCAGCGTGGTCTGGAAGTGGCCGACGGGCGTGTGCGTGCGGGCAAATCTTCGCCCGTCGAGGTGACGCGTGCGCAGGTACAACTGGCCGAAACGGACCTGTTGGTGCGTCGCGCCGAAACCCTGAAAACCAATAGCTATCGCGATCTGGCGCGCACCACTGGCTCGTCGGCTTCTTCGTTTGATCGTTTGGAGCACGCCGACCTGTCGCCGGGCAAATCCCCGTCGGAGGCGAGGATGCTCACGGCAATCAATCAAGCTGCCGAGCTGCGCCTGGCCCATGCCCAGATCGAGCAGCGTGATGCGGCGCTAGGCTCGGAGCGGGCGCAGCGCATCCCCGACCTCACTGTCAGCATTGGCAGCCAGTACAGCCGCGAAGACCGTGAACGAGTCAATGTGATCGGTTTATCGGCACCGCTTCCTCTGTTCAATCGCAATCAGGGCAACGTTCTGGCCGCATCCCGCCGCGCAGATCAGGCCCGTGATTTACGCAACGCCGTAGAGCTCCGGTTACGTACGCAGACCCAGGCCGCACTCGATCAATGGTCGACGGCGAGCAAAGAAGTCGAGTCCTTCAATCAGGTGATTTTGCCCTCGGCGAAAAGCGCGGTGGATGCGGCGACCCGTGGTTTCGAGATGGGCAAGTTCGGCTTTCTCGAAGTTCTCGACGCACAGCGCACCCTGATTGCTGCCCGCAGCCAATACCTCGAATCGCTGGCCATCGCTACGGACGCCAGAGTGACGGTCGAGCGTATCTACGGCGACATCAGCCCATTCACTGCCAATCCTTAACCCCTCATTTTTCGCACTTATCGGGCGCATCGCTGTGTACATCCGTACGTGATCGCCGGGAGCATCCATGGATAACAAACGAAGTATGACCATTGCCCTGGCGGTGGTTGCAATCATTGGACTTGGCAGCCTGACGCTGGGTAATCAGGGGCTTCCTGTTGCAGCGGAAGCGGCCAAGGACGCGAAGCACGAACACACGGAAGAAGAAGGGCATGCGGACGAGAAGGGGCACGCCGAAAATGACAGCCACAGCGACGGCAAGGTCGATGAGAAAGGCCACGCTGACGAAGCGCACGGTGAGGAAAGCCATGGTGATGAAGAGCATGGCGAAAAAGGTCATGGTGCCGAAGCGTCTGGCGGCGGCCATGAAGAATCTGGCGACTCGCACGCGGAAGAAGGCAAGCTCGAACTCAATGCCGAACAGATCAAGTCTGCGGGCATAGAGCTGACCGTCGCGGCACCTCGGTCGATGAGCACTTCAGTCACGTTCCCCGGCGAAATTCGATTCGACGAAGACCGCACCACCCACGTCGTGCCCAGGGTCGGCGGCATCGTTGAGGAGGTCAAGGTTGACCTCGGCCAGTCGGTGAAAAAAGGCCAGGTCCTGGCCGTGATCGCCAGTCAGCAAATCTCCGATCAGCGCAGCGAACTTAACGCAGCGCAGCGCCGTCTTGAACTTGCACGGTTGACCATGCAGCGCGAGAAAAAGCTCTGGGAAGACAAGATTTCTGCGGAGCAGGATTATCTATTGGCGCGTCAGGCGTATCAGGAAGCAGACATCAGCTACGCCAACGGTCGGCAGAAGCTGAGTGCTATCGGCGCCAGTCTGAAATCCTCCGCGGGCAATCGATACGAGCTGATCGCTCCCTTTGATTCAGTGGTCGTCGAAAAGCACCTGGCCATAGGCGAGGTGGTTAACGACACCACTTCAGCTTTCACACTCTCCGATTTGTCGCGGGTCTGGGCGACCTTTGGCGTTGCGCCCAAAGATTTGAACAAAGTCGTGGTAGGCCGGGCAGTCACGGTCAGTGCGCCCGATCTCAATGCCCAGGTTGAAGGCCGCATCAGCTACGTAGGCAATCTGCTGGGCGAGCAAACCCGCGCGGCGGCGGTGCGCGTGGTGCTGGCCAACCCCGAGGGCGCGTGGCGACCGGGGCTGTTTGTCTCGGTTGATGTGACAGCAGACAAAGCCAATGCGGCGGTCAGCCTGCCTGAGTCTGCCATTCAGTCCGTTGAAGATCAGACGTCGGTGTTCGTGCGCAATACCGAAGGCTTTGAGCTGCGTCCGGTGAAAGTCGGCAGACGCGACGGCGGTTATGTGGAAATCGTTCAAGGCCTTACGGCGGGCACTCAAGTGGCCGCCGCTGGCAGTTTCATTCTCAAGTCCGAGCTGGGTAAAGGCTCCGCTGAGCACTCCCATTGATCTGCCTCGCAAGAGTACAACGTCATGTTTGAACGGTTGATCCAATTCGCAATCGAGCAGCGCATCGTCGTGATGCTTGCCGTGTTGCTCATGGCAGGGCTCGGCATTGCCAGCTACCAGAAACTGCCCATCGATGCTGTGCCTGACATCACTAATGTGCAGGTACAGATCAATACTTCGGCGCCCGGTTTTTCTCCGCTGGAGACCGAGCAACGGGTGACGTTCTCGATCGAGACAAGCATGGCTGGCCTGCCGGGTCTGCAGCAGACACGTTCTCTGTCGCGCTCGGGCCTCTCACAGGTCACGGTGATTTTTGAAGACGGCACGGACCTGTTCTTCGCCCGCCAGTTGGTCGGCGAGCGTCTGCAAATCGCCAAGGATCAGTTGCCCGAAGGTGTCGATGCGGTCATGGGGCCAATTTCCACCGGGCTTGGTGAGATTTTCCTCTGGACCGTAGAGGCGAAGGAGGGCGCGCTGAAGGAAGACGGCACGCCTTACACCCCGACCGATCTGCGGGTGATTCAGGACTGGATCATCAAGCCGCAGCTGCGCAACGTGCCTGGCGTCGCCGAGATCAACACCATTGGTGGTTTCGCCAAGCAGTATCAGATCGCGCCCGACCCGAAGAAACTCGCAGCGTACAAGCTGACATTGAATGATCTGGTGGCTGCCCTTGAGCGCAACAACGCCAACATTGGCGCAGGCTACATTGAGCGTGGTGGCGAGCAGTTATTGATTCGTGCGCCGGGCCAGTTGGGCACGGTGCAGGACATTGCCAACATTGTTATCGCCAATGTTCAGGGCACGCCGATCCGGGTCAGCAGCGTGGCCGACGTGGACATTGGTCAGGAGCTACGCTCTGGCGCTGCTACCGAAAATGGCCGGGAAGTGGTACTCGGCACCGTGTTCATGCTGATCGGCGAAAACAGCCGCACGGTTTCCCAGGCCGTGGCTGCCAAGCTGGCTGATATCAACCGTTCATTGCCGGAAGGTGTTGAGGCGATCACGGTTTATGACCGCACGACGCTGGTTGAAAAAGCCATCGCCACCGTGAAGAAAAACCTGATCGAAGGGGCCATTCTGGTCATCGCGATTCTGTTTTTGTTCCTCGGTAATATCCGTGCCGCGTTGATCACCGCCATGGTGATTCCCCTGGCCATGCTGTTCACCTTCACCGGTATGTTCACCAACAAAGTCAGTGCCAACCTGATGAGTCTCGGCGCGCTGGACTTCGGCATCATCGTTGACGGCGCAGTCGTAATTGTCGAAAACGCGATCCGCAGACTGGCGCACGCACAGCAGAAGTACGGACGGATGTTGACCCGTTCGGAGCGCTTTCATGAGGTGTTTGCAGCCGCCAAAGAAGCACGTCGACCACTGATTTTCGGCCAGTTGATCATCATGGTTGTGTACTTGCCGATCTTCGCCCTGACGGGGGTCGAAGGCAAAATGTTCCACCCGATGGCCTTTACCGTGGTGATCGCGCTGCTGGGCGCCATGATCCTGTCGGTGACATTCGTACCGGCGGCCATTGCCATGTTTGTCACCGGCAAGGTCAAGGAAGAAGAGGGCGTGGTGATGCGTACCGCGCGTCTGCGCTACGCACCGGTTTTGAAGTGGGTACTTAGCCATCGGTCGATAGCGTTCTCCTTCGCTGTGGCGTTGATTGTCTTGTCCGGGTTCACCGCCAGCCGCATGGGCAGTGAGTTCATCCCGAGCTTGAGTGAAGGCGACTTTGCGTTGCAGGCACTTCGGGTTCCAGGCACCAGCCTGACTCAATCAGTGGACATGCAGCAGCGTCTTGAAAAAGCCATCGTCGAGAAAATGCCGGAAGTAGAGCGTGTGTTCGCCCGAACAGGCACCGCAGAGATCGCTGCGGACCCGATGCCGCCGAACATCTCTGACAGTTACGTCATGCTCAAGCCGCAAAGTGAATGGCCAGATCCTGGCAAGTCTCGCGAAACGCTGATTGCCGAATTGCAGCAGGCCGCTGCGACAGTGCCGGGCAGTAACTATGAATTGTCACAGCCGATTCAGTTGCGCTTCAACGAGCTGGTTTCAGGTGTGCGCAGCGACGTCGCGGTGAAGGTTTTCGGCGATGACATGGCGGTACTGAACCAGACTGCCGCGAAAATCGCTGCGACCTTGCAGAAGGTGCCGGGATCTTCTGAGGTCAAGGTTGAACAAACCACCGGCTTGCCCGTGCTGACGATTAACATCGATCGTGACAAGGCCGCGCGTTATGGCCTCAATGTAGGCGACGTTCAGGACGCCATTGCCATCGCAGTAGGCGGGCGCCAGGCGGGTACTCTCTATGAAGGTGATCGTCGCTTTGACATGGTAGTGCGACTGTCGGAAACCTTGCGTACAGATGTGGCTGGACTGTCGAGCCTGCTGATCCCCGTGCCTGCGACGGCGAGCAGCGTCAATCAGCAGATCAGCTTCATTTCGCTGTCCCAGGTGGCAAGCCTGGATCTCGTACTGGGGCCGAACCAGATCAGCCGGGAAAACGGCAAACGTCTGGTCATCGTCAGCGCTAACGTACGCGGTCGCGACCTCGGCTCGTTTGTGCAAGAGGCGGGCGAGACCATCGAACGCGACGTGCAGATTCCGGCGGGATACTGGACCAATTGGGGCGGCCAGTTTGAACAGTTGCAGTCCGCTGCCAAGCGCTTGCAGATCGTGGTTCCGGTGGCGCTGCTGATGGTGCTGGCGCTGCTGTTCATGATGTTCAATAACCTCAAGGACGGTTTGCTGGTTTTCACCGGTATTCCGTTTGCCCTGACCGGTGGCGTAATGGCGCTGTGGTTGAGGGACATTCCGCTGTCCATCTCGGCGGGGGTAGGGTTTATCGCCTTGTCGGGTGTGGCGGTGTTGAACGGCCTGGTGATGATCTCGTTCATTCGTAACCTGCGCGAGGAAGGGCGTTCGCTGGGCGATGCGATCAACGAAGGTGCGCTGACGCGCTTGCGCCCGGTGTTGATGACCGCGCTGGTCGCGTCGTTAGGCTTTATTCCGATGGCGCTGGCGACCGGCACCGGGGCTGAAGTTCAGCGTCCGCTGGCGACCGTGGTGATTGGCGGGATACTGTCGTCCACCGCGCTGACCTTGTTGGTTCTGCCTGCGTTGTATCAATGGGCGCACCGTCGGGAAGAAGAGCAGACATAGCGTCAGTGTTGTAAATAAATAGCCCGCGACAGGTGACTGTTGCGGGCTTTTTTGTAGAGACTGGCTAACGCCTGCTGGTTCTGTGTTATCAACTTGCTGGCGGTGTGCCTTAATAGACGGGGCATCGAACAAATACGACGATCTGATGCAACTGAATTTGTAAGTGTTGCCTTGGTGTCAATAGCACCGTGCAATCTTGCGGCAACCAGTGGACATTGTAGGAGCTGCCGAAGGCTGCGATGGCGGTGTATCAGAATGAATGCTTCGCAGCCTTCGGCAGCTCCTACAGAATGCATTTAAATTCCAGGGAATGTATGTTGTTTGAGGGGAGCGGGCGGTGTCACGATGCTTGCGCGCAACTACAGATTTTTCATTTGCTTATTAATTAGCAAAAAAAAGCGCCCCGAAGGGCGCTAAAGATTCACCTTGACCAAAGGAGCTTGTCAGCTGCTAAAGGTGAATAGAGTGGAACCGAAGTTAATCCTTAACCTTTTTCAGGTTCATTAACCGAGGTCTTTTTCTCGGTATTCACAAGACGCGATGATTCGCCATTGATTTGATCGTTGAAGCGCTGCTCCTGAGCGACCTTGATTTTTTCAGCGGCCGGGCTGGCGCGTTCACTTCCATCGTGGGCCATTGCCGCGGTGGATGAGAGGGCGACGAGTGTGAAGGCGATTGCTTTGATTGTAGTCATCGTAGTTACCATTCTGTTTAAGGGCAGTGACTGCGGAGTCTTGAAGCAAGCTGCGTCGTGCTCCTCAGTGTTAGCGATGAGTATAAATAGCCAAGCTAACAGGACGGTGAGTGAATAATGACAATGTTGTTATTAAGTGCACGGGGAAGATCTCAAGACTTTTTCCAGATTTCCAAATCGTCATGTTTGCGCCACCTCGTTGTTAGCGATGGACTGGTATCTTTCAATCACCCACTAAACGGAGACAGAGAAAATGAAAATCGCTAAATCGTTGATGCTTGCGCTGGCCGTACTTGTTCCTGTTACTTCTTTTGCTTCCAGCGATCATGAACCGGTCGCCAGCAAGATTATCAAAGAGCACCAGGCGTTTGTTGCGGATTATGCCGCCGATAAAAATCAGGCTCTTCCCGGCATCGTGAAGTATGAGTACGGTATGAAACTTGACGTTGAGAAAGTTGTGCGTATGTCTTCGGCTTCCAAAGTGTGCGGCGTCAACCCGCAGCTAATGACCTACGAAGATTCCAACGGTGCGTTGAATACTGTTAAGTATCAAGCATTGAATGATTGCCGAAATAAAAACTGATTGGGAATTACCTGTTTCAGTTCTGTATTAAAGCGCGGCGGGTTAATCATGAAGATAAAAACTTCATGTATTTTCCAGCCGCGCTGCCAATCCTTCGATAAACACCGTTTCAGCACGGCTCATGCGCTGTTCACGGTTCCACAGCAAATGAATATCGACGTCCGCAACGCCCTCCAACGGCGGCACCCGCCACAGTAACCCCTGTTCAACGTCGTCAACCACGACATGCTCGGGCAGGCACCCCAGGCCAATCCCCGCAATGACCAGGCGCCTGATTTCTTCGAGGCTTGAAGATGACGCCACAATCCTCCCGCCAAAACCCTGCTGGTCACGAAAGATGGTCAGGGGCGAAAGCATCCCGCCGATCTGGTCACTGGTGAAACTGACAAAGTTTTCTGACTGCAGATCGCTCTGACTGAGGTCGGTGCGACCATACAACGGATGATTCCGGCCGCAGAAAAACACGTAACGCTGACGTTGAAACAGGCGTTGCTCCAGCCGGGGTTGTGGGCGGCGGTTCAGGCTCAAGCCCAGGGTGGCGGTTTTCTCCAGCAGCGCGCTGACGATGTCGGAGCTGCGCATCACGTCCACTTCTAGGTCAACCCGGGGGTGTTGGCGGTGGAACTCCGTCAGGAAATTATCAAAGTTGCTCGACACGATCCGGCTGATCATCAGCAAGCGGACTTTGCCGATCACTTCATCCCCCGGCATCTGCAAGGTGTTGCTCACTTGCGAGACCTGGCCATAAATCTCCCCCGCCAGGGCGAAGATTTTCACACCGGCTTCGGTCAGGTCGAACCGTGGCCCGCGACGGGCAATAAGCTGACAACCCAGTTGTTCTTCCAGACGCTTGAGGGCCTGACTGACCGCGGGTTGGGTCAGGTGCATTCTGGCAGCGGCCCGGCTGATGCTCAGCTCCTGGCCAATCACCCGGAAGGTACGCAGCAGATTCCAGTCGAGGCGGTCATTGAGCAAGGGAGAGATATCGCGGGAAGTATCGGTCACGGCAGCCTCACTATAATTGCGGCTTATAGTTCGAATAATAAATAGAAATTTGACTGATTATGCCTGTCGAGCAAAAAATCCGTCCATAGCCGCCAACAGAGCGGCCTCAGCAAGATCATTTTCTCCTGCCAAAAATACTAACCAATGGAGTTGATTCATGAAGCCCACTGCTTCTGCGCAGCCACGCCGGGCTGCTGCCGCCGCGTTCATCGGTACGATGATCGAGTGGTACGACTTTTATATCTATGCCACCGCCGCTGCGCTGGTATTCGGTCAGCTCTTTTTCCCTTCCGAAGATAAATTGTTCAGCACCATGGCGGCCTTCGGCACCTTTGCCGTGGGCTTCTTTGCCCGACCGTTGGGCGGCATCGTGTTTGGTCACATCGGCGACCGTATCGGCCGCAAGAAATCGCTGGTCATCACCCTGGTGATGATGGGCGTGGTCACAGTCTGTATCGGTTTGCTGCCGACCTATGCGCAAATCGGCGCAGCGGCGCCGGTGTTGCTGATCCTCCTGCGTGTGGTCCAGGGCATTGCCGTCGGAGGCGAGTGGGGCGGTGCAGTATTGATGGCGGGTGAACATGCGCCCAAAGGCCGACGTAATTTCTTCGCCTCATTTGCGCAGCTGGGCAGCCCGGCGGGGTTGATTCTTTCGCTGCTGGCGTTCAGCGCAGTAACCCGTCTGCCCGAAGAAGACCTGATGAGCTGGGGCTGGCGTCTGCCGTTTCTGGCCAGCGCCGCGTTGCTGGTGGTCGGTCTCGCGATTCGCCTGGGCGTCAACGAGTCACCTGAATTCCTCAATGACAAAGAGCAGGCACGGCTGGATGTCGCCAAGTCTGGCCGCAAGGCACAGGCTCCGGTATTCGAGGTGCTCAAGACTTCATGGCGGCCCTTGCTGCTGTGCATCGGCGCAAACACGCTGGGCATCGCGGGGGTGTATTTCACCAACACCTTCATGATTGCTTACACCACTCAGCAATTGAATTTGCCAAGGTCGCTCATTCTGGAATGTCTGTTCGTGGTGGCGATCATTCAGTTCTGCATCCAGCCGATTGCGGCATGGGTGGCGGAGAAGGTCGGCGCCACGCGCTTCCTGTGTGGCGTGACGATTTTGGCTATGGCCTCGCCTTATCCGATGTTCATCCTGGTCAGTAGCGGTCAGGCGCCATTGATCATTCTCGGCATCGCCCTGGCGGTGGTCTGCATGGCGTCGTTCTACGCGGTGATCGCCGGTTACGTCAGCGGCATGTTTGAAACCCGGGTTCGGTACACGGCGATCTCTCTGGCCTATCAGGTGTGCGGTGCGCTGGCAGGCGGTCTGACGCCGTTGATCGGCACCTGGCTGGCGCATTCCTACCCCGGCCAATGGTGGCCGATGGCGTTGTTCTACAGCCTGATCGCAGGCACCTCACTGATCTGCGTGCTGGCACTCGCCAAGCGACATGCCACGGCATTCGAACTGGAAACCGCTCGCGAAGCCTGATTGGCGCGACCTACTGAATGAGGAATACCCATGCTCAGTTTTTTTCATCCGGAACAGCTTCTGCACTTTCCCAAAAGCTATTACTCCCGTGGACAGATGCGCACGCCACAGGAGGTCCCGCAGCGGGCACAGAATCTGCTGCAAGCGGTTCAGGGCCTGGCGTTCGATATTCAGCAACCGGCTGATTTCGGTCTCGATCCTTTGCTGGCAGTCCACAGCGATGCATATCTGACGTTCTTGAAAAGCGCGCATACAGAATGGAAGAAGATGCCCGAAGACTGGGGCGATGAAGTGATGTCGAACATCTTCGTCCGCGAGCCCAATGCCTTGCGCGGGATTCTGGCCCAGGCCGCGCGCTATCTGGCCGATGGCAGTTGCCCGGTGGGTGAGAACACCTGGCGCTCTGCGTACTGGTCTGCTCAAAGCGCGGTGGCGGCTGCCAAGGCTGTGCTTGATGGCGAGCCTGCCTCATATGCGCTATGCCGTCCGCCCGGACACCACGCCCGTAAAGAAGCCGCAGGTGGGTTCTGCTACGTCAACAGCGCAGCAGTGGCTGCTCAGGTTTTGCGTGATGGCTTTGAGCGGGTCGCAGTGCTGGACACTGACATGCACCACGGTCAGGGTATCCAGGAGATTTTTTACGATCGCGATGATGTGCTGTACGTCTCCATTCATGGCGATCCGGAGAATTTCTATCCGGGCGTCGCCGGGTTCGAAGACGAGCAGGGTGAAGGTGCCGGGGCTGGCTGCAACGTGAACTTCCCGATGCCTCACGGTTCGCCTGAATCGGTGTTCATGGACAAGCTTGAACAGGCTCTGGATGCCGTTAAATCTTTTGACGCGCAGGTGCTGGTGTTGTCCCTGGGCTTCGATATCTACGAGCATGACCCGCAGAGCCAGGTTGCGGTCACCCGGGAAGGATTCGCGAAACTGGGCGAGCGGATTCGCAGCCTGGGGCTGCCGTGCGTCATCGTGCAGGAGGGCGGTTACCACCTGGAAACACTGGTCAGCAATGCCCATGCGTTTTTTGATGGCGCGCAGGTCTGGAAGGATGCTGTCAGGGGCTGACACCTCCAACCCCGTGGGAGCAGAGCTTGCTCGCGATAAGGCTGAACGCGATCCAGAGCAAATCGCATCCAGCCTTATCGCGAGCAAGCTCTGCTCCTATCAAACAAAATATAACTATCTGATTTGTAATGCTTTTTACTGTAGGAGTGAGCTTGCTCGCGATAGCTCCAGTACAGGCAATATATTCATCGACTGACAGGCCGAATCGCGAGCAAGCTCACTCCTACAGGGTCCGTGTTTGCTGCGCGACAGCGTGGTGTCAGGGCCACCGGGGCGACTCCCACAAAGATTACATTTCGGTAAATGTGTGTTGCTTGACAGTGTTGTCATGTATCAACGCTTCTGCAGCCACCCCAGGAAACTGCCTTTCTTGATGGCTGCCGGTTTCTCGGTCAGCAATGACTGGCTGCTGTGCTGGCGCACGGCCTGGAGTTTCGTCAGGGCGTTTTTGATCTGGCTTTCATGCTCCATGGTTTCCCGGGCCACGCTCTTGTCGATGCTGTACACCACACACGAGGTAAGGGCCGTGAAGCGGGCTTCGGACGGTGTGTCGTCGAGGATGCTCTGTTCGCCCATCACTTCGCTTGGCCCCATGCGCCCGGCTTCGATGAAGGCCTTGCCGTCGGATACTTCGGCCGACACCACGCCGGTGGCGATCACCAGCAGGCTGTCGGTGACTTCATTGGCTTCGATGATCACCTGACCCGCAGCGTATTCCCTGGCAGACATGCTCTGCGCCAGATGGTTTTTCTCTTCAGTATTCAGCGCGCGGAATACCTTCACTTCGTCCAGCAACGTCCGGGCGCGGGACACCGGTTCTGCCGTAACGTCGGACTGCCAGGCAATGCCCGCGGCTTCGAGGTGACGGTAGGCGAGGTCGAACAGCAGATTGCGGACTTCGCTTTTCTTGTCCAGATCCCTGATGAAACCAGTGACGGTGTATTCGATGGTGGTCGGGCTGGCTTCCTTGACCACCGCTCGGGCCTTGGGGAATGGCAGCAAGGCGCTGCTGCCTTGCAGGGCCCGGCCCAGTGCATCCAGTACGCGACGCGGGCGAATGTGCGGTGAGACCATTATGTTGATCGACACGCCAAACATGTCTCTGGGCCGGCTGAGGTTGACGATTTTGGCCTTGGCCGCTACCGAGTTGGGGATGACCGCCGTGCTGCCCGTGCCGGTCAGCAAATGGGTGGCCCGCCAGTCGATGTCGACGACCTTGCCTTCAACCCCGTCGATGCTGATCGAGTCGTCAACCTGATAAGGCTTGGTGGTGTTGAGGATGATCCCTGAGAACACGTCGGCCAACGTGCTCTGCAACGCCAGACCGACCACGATGGCCATTGCCCCGGACGTCGCCAGCAAGCCTTTGACGGGAAGCTGCATGACATAACCGGCGGCTGCCACGATAGCGATCAGAAAGATCACTGCGCCGATCACTTCCTGCAACAAGCGACCGCTGTGACCGATGCGCCGCATCAATAGCGTGCCGATGATTTCGGTCAGGGTCCTGGCCGCCAGAATCCACCAGATGATTTCCAGTGCGGTAGCCGCCAGATGCCGGGCGCTGTCTTCTTCCCAAGGGGCGCTGTCCAGTGGGCTCAGGCCAGCGCTGATAATCACTACGCTATAAACCAGAAACAACGCCAGCCGTACTGCAACTTTCTGCAATCGGTAGGGGTACGGCACCAAGTTCCAGCTGGCCAGATCCAGCAGAACCAACAACAGGCTGCAGATCAGCGGATAGCTTTGAATGAATGCGGGCATGATCTGATCCTGTAGGAAGTCAGTGCAGCAAAGGGAATACAGTCAGCGCAGATTAAGCCCATGCATTGGCCCGATAAAGCTGGTAGAAAGCGTTGGACTGTCAACCGGTGAGCGACAATGAACCCTTTCGAAGATATGCGCATATTTACCCAGGTGATGGAATCCGGGAGTTTCACTGCTGCCGCTGAGCAGTTGGGGCTTTCCAAGCAATTCATCAGTCGCCGTCTGATTCAACTCGAAGAGCGTCTCGGCGTACGTCTGCTCAACCGTTCAACCCGTCGGCTAGACGTCACACCGCTGGGCCAGGCCTATTACGAATCGGCGTTGCGGCTGGTAGCGGATCTCGAACAGGCCGAACAGAGCATAGCCGGGCAGAACACTCAGCCGCGGGGCACCATTCGCATCACTGCACCGTTGTCGTTTGCCACCGAGCATTTGGGCCCCTTGTTACCGGTTTTCCTGCAGCGCTATCCAGAGGTGTCGGTAGAAGTGGACCTGAGTGACCGCGCCGTGGACTTGCTGGGCGAAGGTTACGACCTGGCGCTGCGTATCGGGGTGCTGGAAGACTCGACGCTGATCGCCCGTCACATTGCCAATATCGAGCGGGTGTTCTGTTGCAGTCCCGAATACCTTGAGCGACGCGGCGCACCTGCCGAACCGGAAGCGCTCAAGCATCATGATTGCTTGCCTTATGGTCACAGTCGTCAGGTGCAGTGGCGCTTCGAGCGAAATGGCAAGCCTTTGGCGGTCAGCCTGTGCGGACGGATGCGCGCCAACAATGGCGAACTGTTGCGCGATGCTGCCATTGGCGGGTTGGGGATCACCTATTTGCCGCTATTCATTGTCGGCGCGGCGTTGGAAGACGGGCGTCTGGTCCGTGTTCTCAATGAGTTCCGCACGCCATCACTGGCGTTATCGGCGGTCTACCCGCAACACCGTCAGGGCTCGCGTCCGGTGCAGGCGCTGATCGGGTTTCTCAAGGAGCATCTGGTCCAGTGCCCATCATTGGTATCGCCCGACTGAACGAGCCCGGTATTATTTGGCGCTGTCGCGATCAACTCACGACCTGCAACCGGTTGATATTGATCTGTAGGAGTGGCCCGGTGTGCGTGACACCGCGCCGTCTCGCGGCAAACACTGGATCCTGTAGGAGTGAGCTTGCTCGCGATGGCGGTCGAGATGTTGAGAAATTATCGCCTGACCAAACGCTATCGCGAGCAAGCTCACTCCTACAAAAACGAAGGTGAATTCAAATAGTTATTTTGTGTTTGATGAACGCGCACGAGCACCGCGAGGCCGCGATAGCGGCGTATCAGGCAGGCCGCCATCGCTGCCTAGCGGTGCTCGTGAACTCCAGAGAAAAGCATTTATTCAGTAAGCCATCTATTGCCCAATAAGAGCCCGGTCGCGGATGTCTGGTTTTGCCGATAGAGTAGGGTGAACGTGTTTCCCGCCCCGAGCCGAAGGAATCAACTTGAGCGCCCCTGCCATCGCCCATTTGCATACCGAAAAGTTCTCCGCCACGCGGGTGGTGGATGCGCGTCCGGATCCTGAGAAGATCATCGATATTCCCTGCCTCGATGCCTTTTCGATCATCGTCCAGCTCGAAGATTTTGCCGAGCATCGGTTATGGCGGGGGCGACGTCTGAGTTATGCCGGTGGCTATCGTCAGGGCAGTGTTTCCTTGCCATTCATGGGGGATGAGCTGCGCTGCCAGCATCGGGCTTCCTATGACAACCTGCGGTTCAATATCCCTCGGCAAACCTTCGACGAATACCAGCGTGAGAATGGCGGGCGGATCATCAGTGGATTTCGCTACGAACAGGGCGCTCAGGACCCGGTGCTGTATCACCTGGCGCAGGCGATGCTGCCCGCGTTACGCAACCCGGCAGCCGCCAATCAGTTGTTCATTGATCACATTTTGTTAGCGATGTGCGCGCACTCGGTCACTCAATACGGCCGTATCGCTTCTACTTCCGGAAAGTTCACGACCACGCTGACGCCGCTTCAGGAGCGTCTGGCCAAGGAGATGATTGCCAGCAATCTGGGCAACGATCTTTCCGTGGAACGGATTGCTCAGGAGTGTTCGCTGAGTCGCAGTCATTTCTCCCGCGCGTTCAAACAGGCCACGGGTGTTGCGCCGCATACCTGGTTGCTGCAGATGCGTGTCGAGAAGGCTAAAGAATTGTTGATGGCCCGGCCCGGGCTTTCGTTGGTCAACATTGCTCAGACGTGCGGTTTTTCTGATCAACCGCACCTGACCCGGGTGTTCACGCGGTTGGTGGGAGTGACGCCCAGTGCATGGCGAGGAGCTCAGCGTGGTGCAGTGATTGTTTTGGGTTGAAGAACTTGCCTGAGCTGCTCACTCGATGGCCATGATAAAGAGGAGGCTGTCGTCCAGCAGCCCACAGCTATCAGGTTCAAAATCCCACAGGTTGGTAGCATCTCAAGCTTATGCAAAACCTGTGGGACCGAATTCATTCGGGAAAGGGCCGGCAGATTCAATACTTCTGTCGCCTGACAAGACGCATTCGCGAATGAATTCGCTCCCACCGGGAACAACCCTTGCATGCCAGGATAAAAACTCCCACAGAGGGGATAGCCTTCCAACTCGTACTCAGGCGTCTTTCAGGCAGTCCGCCGCGTCACCAATCGGGCAAGCCACAGGCATAACCCGAAGGCAATCAATGCCATGGCTGTCAGCACATGGATCATCGCTTCGCTGCCCAGTTGCGAGATCACATAACCGCAGGCGATGGGTGCTACGGCCTGGGCCAGTAATGCCGGGCGTGCCATTTTGCCGGACACCACCGCGTAATCGCTTTGATGCACCACCACCAAAGGCAAGGTGCTTTTGACGATGGCGCGGAGGCCGTTACCTGCGCCGTAACACACCAGTCCCCAGGCCACCAGGCTCGGTGCGAAGTCCACCAGCAGCAATCCCAAAGCCGTAAAGCCGCTGGACAATAACGCCGTGAACATCGGCGCTTTGCGTTTGAACATCAGGTCGATGACCCGACACAGCACCTGAGCCGGGCCGATCATCGCTGTCAGTGCAATGGCGGATGCCAGGCTATGCCCGCGGGCTTGCAGGATGGTCAGGATCACAATGGAAAGACAGGTCATCAACGCTGCGGCAATCGCGAACAGCGCTGTCATAGACCAATAGATGGAGGAGGCGAGCGGCGTGCCGCTGCCTTGGCTGGCATGTCCGGATGCTGCAACCGGCACATGGGCGTCCAGCGCATAACGGTATAGCGGATAGAGCACAAACAAAACAACGGTGCCGAACACCCCGCAGGTCATTCGCCAGCCCATGAGGTGATCCATCACCGCCAGCAGCGGCCAGATCACGGTGGTGCAGAACCCTGAAATCAGGGTGATGCCGACAATGATCGGTCGTGCTTCCAGCCCATAGGTGGAACCCAGTGACGTGAACAGCGCATCGTAAAGTCCGCTGGCCATGGCGATGCCGATGATGACCCAGGCCAGCAGAAAGACCGGTAACGAGGGTGCCAGCGCCATCATCCACAGGCCCGCGGCGAGGATCAGACCATGGGCGGCCAACACTCTGCGTCCGCCGATGCGGGCAATCAGTCGTCCACACAATGGTGACAACAGGCTGGCGACCAGCAAACCGATGGATGCTCCGCCCAGGACCCACTGATGCGGCCAGCCTGTGTCGGCAGCGATAGGATCGGCCAATACGCCGAGCAGGTAGAACGATCCGCCCCAGGACAGTATTTGCAGCAGCCCGAGCAGGGCTATTTTTCCGTTGCCGGGGCGGCGGGGCAGTGCAGCGGTGTTCAATCGAAGTCCTTAGCGTCAAGCGGTGAGTACGCCAACAGCAGGGCCGAATCCTAGCAGCTTCAAACCGCTCAATGACAGCCGTTCAGGCCTTCAGCGCAAACTCCACGACACCCCGACATAAACCCCCAGACCTTCGCCGGGGGTTGAGCGCGCCGCGTCCAGCCCTCGGTCGTCGTAGCCCGGCGTGACAGTGGCGGCGTAATGTTTGTTGGTCAGGTTGCGCATGTCGACCCAGGTCTGCCAGTCGTTCTTTGGGTCGTTGTAACCCACCGTCGCGCCGAACAGTGCGTAAGGGTCGGCGTAGTAGCTGTTGGCATAATCCACGGCGGCTTTGGACACCAGTTGGGTGCTGAAAGCGGCGAAGAAACCTTGCGGCCAGTCGTAGCGCAGCTCGCCCTGGTAGTAATGCATTGGCAGACCGGGCAGCCGGTTATCGCCGAAGCGATCATCGTCGCGGTAGTGGAAATCACTGAAGGTATAAGCCTGACGCAGGCTCAGTTCGCCTCCTTCATGGGACCACAGTTTGCTTTGCAGGCTGGCTTCTACACCTTGGTGAATGGTAGGGCTGGCGTTGAGCTCGTAAGGCGTGGTGGCGTTGGCATCCGGCAGCACCGAAAGCAGTTCGTGACGGACTTGCGAGTAGTACCACGCCAGGCTCCAATCGCCGAGTGTGCTGTCGCCCCGTCCGCCGATTTCAAGGGTGGTAGCGGTCTGGTTGCGAAGCTTGACCGGGTTGCGCTGCGCACCGGTGGCGACGCCGCTGCCCGCCGGGAATCGCTGGTCAGCGCTGTAGAGCAGTGACCACGGATGCGGGCCTTCCACCGAGCGGCTGAGATTGGCGAACACCTGCATGTCAGGCGTCAACTGATAGCGCATGCCCAGTCGTGGCGCGTAGTCCCAGTCGCCCATGCTGGTTTTGCCACCGCCATCAGGATAGGTCACGGCGCTTTCGCGACGTGTGTAAATGGCGGCGAGGCCGGTGGTCAGCCACAGGTCGTCGGCGATCTCCAGATCATTGCCGACGTGCAGAACAGTGTCCGAGCCTTGATAGGTGAAGTTACGAATGCGGGTGCCCGGCGCATAACCGGCGGTGTTGCCGGTCGGGATACGCACGAACTCGCTGGCGCCGGAGTTGGGCAAGTGCTTGGTGACGCGCAAACCCAGCGTGCTGTTGCTTTCCAGACCCCACAGCGTGTCACGGCGCTTGTAGTCGAAGGTGCCGCTGACATCCGTGTAGGCCACTCTGAGGCGGTTAGGCCCCTCGCGCAGGTCCATGGGGTAATCGTGGTAGACGAGGCCGGTCTCGACGCTCGAATCGTCGTCGATGTACCAGGTGGTTTTGTTGCCGATAAACGTGCTGCCCGGCTGGTCGCGATTATAGTCCCGCGATTCATAAGTGGGATTTGCGGCACGTGGGTCGTGCTCGATAGAGTTCTTGGTGACCCGCCCGGCAAGCTCGTTATCGGTCTCGCGATGGCGGAAATAGAACCGGGTTTCCAGATTCGGATTGAAGCGATACCCGAAGTTGGCGATGACCCCTTGGCTCTCGCTGGACGTGTGGTCCTGATAGCCATCGGAGCGCGCATCGGTCATCGCCACGTAGTAGTCGAAGTCGCCCAGCACTTGCCCGGAGCTGATCTGCCGCTGTTGGTATCCGTGGCTACCGGTTACGTAGCGCACCTGCAACAGCGGCGCATCGTAGCCAGTGTGGCTGACGTAGTTGATGGCACCGCCCAATGCCAGAGCGCCGCGGTCAAAACCATTGGCGCCGCGCAGCACCTCTACATGGTCGAGCCACAGCGGCTCAAGTAGCTCATAGGGCGTTCCGCCGGGACCGGTAAGGGGCAGGCCGTCGAGCATGGCGTACACCCCCGAAGCGTGAGCGCCCGGCGCGCGGTTGATGCCCGAGCCACGTATGGAAATCTTTACCCCTTCGTTGCCCGCAGACTGGGCATAGACCCCGGGCTGATACGCCAGTACATCCTGATTGCTCGCTACGCGGCCCTGTAACGGCTGACGCAGGTCGATCACGTTGGTTCCGCCGGGCACCTTGGCCAGTTGTTCCTTCGCGTCTTCGACTGACTGGTCCTCGCCACCTCGCTCCTGATCACGGATCAGCACCTGGCCCAGTTCCACTTCCTGCGCTTCGGCCAGCGCAGGACAGACAAGGGCCAGGCCCAACAGCGCACTGGGCAGGGATTTCGGCGAAAGCATTGGGGGGCTCCAGACATAGAAAACAGGCAATGAAGCTTGCGACGTATGAAAGAACGAAAGAAGCACACGGCAATTTTGTTTTTTTGCCCGGTAATGCTTTTCCCGGGTGCAGACGCAAAGCACTCTGTTGAAGCCAGGCTTGCGGCGAAGGACTACAACTCGTTGCATTTGATTCACCGAGTAGGGCGATTCGCGGGCAAGCCTCGCTCCAACATGGCAAAAATGCTGTCTTCCCGATGATCAAACATGTGCAACCATTCAGTGAACCTGCTGCCCGCAATCGGCAACGTTCTACTCACTTTTCAAAGGAAGTCTGAATGCACGGGATATCGATTTCAGAATTCATCTCGCACTGGGAGGCGCTAGGTCTTGATGCGCAAGCCCGCTCACCCTGGCAGATCACGCAGCAGTGCGAAAATTTTGTACGCACCATCCTGGCTAAGCTTGGGCCCGATTATCAGCGCCAGGGCGATATCGCTATCCATAAAACGGCGCAGGTCGAAGACGGCGCCGTACTCAAAGGGGCGATCGTGATCGGGCCTGACTGTTTTATCGCCGCAGGTGCCTATTTACGTGGCGGCGTGTTCCTTGGCAGCGATTGTATTGTCGGTCCCAGCTGCGAATTGAAGAGCAGCTTCATGCTCGACCGCAGCAAGCTGGCCCACTTCAATTTTGTGGGCGACTCATTATTGGGTCAGGACGTGAACATCGAGGCCGGCGCGGTTATCGCGAACTATCGCAACGAATTTGCCGGGGCCGATATCCGGATTCTCCACGGCGATACGATCATTGAAACCGGCGTCGCAAAATTTGGCGCGCTGGTGGGGGATGGTACGAGGATTGGTGCCAATGCTGTGGTGGCGCCGGGGGCCTTGCTGCAGCGAGGCAGTATTGTGCCGAGGCTGGGGCTTGTTGACCAACACCCAGGTTCACCTGAGTCCGTCGATCGCGATCAGGTGGTTTACGCACGTTGATATCTTCCTACGTGCGTCGCTCATCCGTGGCGCCGTCACACGGGCAGGTGCCAGTCAACTCATCCAGTTACCCCCATCGACGTTATAGGTCTGGGCCACGATGTAGTCGCTTTCCTGCGAGGCAAGGAATATCGCCATGCCGGTCAGGTCATCGGCGGTGCCCATACGGCCATATGGGACCTCCTGGCCAACGAGTTTTTTCTTTTCTCCCAGCGGGCGATTCTCATGTTTGGCGAACAGCGCGTCGACACCGTCCCAATGCTCACCGTCGACGACGCCGGGGGCAATGGCGTTGACGTTGATTCGGTGTTTGATGAGGTTTAGCCCCGCCGATTGTGTGAGGCTTATTACCGCCGCCTTGGTGGCGCAATAGACACCGACCAGCGCTTCACCGCGTCGTCCTGCCTGGCTCGCCATGTTGATGATCTTGCCGCCGGTTCCCTGACTGATCATTTGTCGGGCTGCTGCCTGCAAGGTGAACAGCGTGCCTGCCACGTTGATGGCGAACAGGCGGTCGTAGCTTTCACGGGTTATGTCAGTGATCGGGGCCAGGTCGAACAGTGCTGCATTGTTGATCAGGATATCCAGCTTTCCGGTTTTTCCGACCACTTCGGCAATGGCGTTATCAATGGAAGCTTGCGCAGTGACGTCGATCTTTACTGCGTAGGCCTGCTTGCCTAATTCTTCAGCAGTCGCGCGTGCCCGTTCAAGGTCGATGTCGGCGATGGCGACCGTTGCTCCTTCGCGAATATAGGCCTCGGCGAATGCCCGGCCGATGCCTCGTGCAGACCCCGTGATCAGGGCGCTTTTACCTTCAAGTCGTTTCATGTCAATCCATCCTTCAAAAGTACAAAGTTCAGGTCATTTCGCGAGCTATAGCGTGAGTTATTTTTTCGGATAGCCCGCGCGTTTCATTTCCCTGATGGTGACTTTTTGTGCGGCATCCAGCGCTTGTGCAACGGAGGTCTGCCCGGTGAGTGCAGCGGCGAAAAGCTTGCCCACTGATGTGCCAATGGCCTGGAACTCTGGAATGGTCACGTATTGAATGCCCACATAAGGCACTGGCTTTGCCGACGGGTGGGCGGGGTCGGCGTTCTGCATCATTTGCAGCGTGACTTTGGCGAACGGTGCGGCTTGCAGATAAGCCTCACGGTAGGTTGAGGTGCGAGTACCTGGCGGTACGTTGGTGATGCCATCCTTCTGCGCGACCAGTTGAATGTATTCTTTGGAGGTCGCCCAGGTAATAAAGGCTTTGGCCGCGTCTTTATGTCTGGAGGTAGCGGGGATCGCCAGCGACCACGCATACAGCCACGAAGAACCCTTGTCAGTGACTTCAACCGGAGCCGGGGCAAAGCCCACGATGTCAACCACCCGACTTTGTTCTTTATCGGTTGTGAAGGACCCCGCGACGCTCGCATCTACCCAGATCGCGCATTTGCCGCTGTTAAACAAGGCCAGCGTTTCATTGAAACCGTTGCTTGAAACACCGGGCGGTCCGTAGTTCTTGAGCGTATTGACGTAATAGTTGGCGGCCGCTGTCCACTCGGGCCCTGTCAGTTCAGGTTGCCATTGCTCATCGAACCAGCGCGCGCCGAAGCTATTGGCCATGGTAGTCAGCAGCGCCATGTTTTCGCCCCACCCGGATTTACCCCGCAGGCACATGCCGTACTGTTCTTTATCAGGGTGATGAAGTTTTGCTGCAAATTCGCCGAGCTGGGTCCAGGTCGGATGTTCCGGCATGCTCAAGCCGGCCTGCCTGAACAGATCAGTGCGGTAATAAGTCACTGTGCTTTCGCCATAAAAGGGCAGGGCGTAAAGCGTGTTATCAACTGATAGGCCTTGGCGCACCGAGGGAAAGATATCTTCCAGATCGTAGTCAGATGGTAAGTCCTTCATGGGTTCAAGCCAGTTTTTGGCGCCCCATAGCGGCGTTTCATAAGTGCCGATGGTCAATACATCAAACTGGCCACCCTGAGTGGCAATGTCCGTGGTCAGCCGTTGGCGCAGGACGTTTTCTTCCAGCACTACCCAATTGAGTTTGAGGTCGGGGTGCTGCTCCTCAAAGACTTTCGACAGCCGCTGCATGCGGATCATGTCGCTGTTATTGACGGTGGCGATGGTGATGGTTTCGGCGGCCTGGCTGGACGCGACAAACGCCAGACCAGCGGACAGCAGGAGCGCTTTCGGGATCATTTGCATGATGCTCTCCACTCCACGCCTGTGGCGCGGAATTCTTATTGTTGTTATATGCCTTCACTGATCACATCCGTATCAGCAGGAGGCTACGGGCCGATTACAGCAGTTGCCAGAATCCCCGGCAAACGCAATGGGGACGGCGTGTTGATACTTTTTTAACCGCGACAGTCGGATCATCTCAGGGTTAAAAAAGTATCAGTCGCCGGTCCGTTTGAGGTGGAACCTGGGACCGTGGCGGGCGTATGGTGCGTGTTATCACCAAGCTCACAATGACAATAAAAAGGAGCGGATCATGGCTGAAAGTCTCACGAGTCTTTTTGAGCACTCACCGGCTGAACTGGAGATTATTCTGCCGCAGCCTGAGCAGAGCTTTCGCTGGTATGAACACGATTATCCTTACTCACTCGCACGCTGGAATCACCATCCTGAGTTTGAAATTCATCTCATCCGTCATGGCAGCGGCAAACTGGTGGCCGGTGACTATATCGGCGCGTTCAGCGCCGGGCACGTTGCTCTGATCGGTCCGGATTTGCCTCATGACTGGATGGGGGACCTGGCACCGCACGAATATTTGCAAGGGCGGGATGTGGTCCTGCAATTCGACGGTGGATCATTGTTGAAACTGCGCCAGTTGTTGCCCGAACTCGGCCATTTACAGTCCCTGTTCGAGCGGGCCAGACGGGGCATTGAGTTCACTGGCGGGACGGCCATCGAAGCCGCCCGGTTACTCGAAGCCATTGGACCTGCGCAGGGATTACAGCGCCTGGTGTTGTTTCTGCAGTTGCTGGGCGTGCTGCTCAATGCGCCGCCGACTCACACGAAGCTTCTGGCCAGCGCGTGTTATGCGCCTACCCTGGATGCAAAAAGTGCCGAGCGTATTCACAAAGCCTTTGAATACTTGCAGGCCGAGCTGACGGGCGATATCCGGGTTTCAGTCATTGCTGATCGCTTGCACATGAGCGAGCCGGGTTTTTCACGCTTTTTCAAACGCGTTACGGGCCATGGCTTCATCGACCTGATGCGCAAACTGAGAATTCAGCGGGCCTGCCGATTGCTGGTGCAGACGCCAATGTCAGTGGCCGATGTCTGCTTCGAAGTGGGTTACAGCAACCTGTCCAACTTCAACCGGCATTTCCGTTATGAGATGCAGCTCACGCCAAGTGAATACCGCCGCGACCCTGCAGTGACGTTGTTCAATCTGCACAAGGCTCAGCCTTCAGTGGCTGCAAGAGCTTGATGTTGACTGAAGTTCTCCTCGCAAAATCTAACCCTTTGAACTGGAAATACATTTTCTGTATGAGCTCGCTGTGCGCCTCCGACACCCCGCTGTCTCGCGGCGAACATTGAATCTGTAGGAGCTGCCGAAGGCTGCGATTGGCATCCCCATGCATTTGTTTCAGGAGTATCTTGCAGGGCGAGCCAACTCAACGCCGAAGTCATCAACCCATTTCTGGAGCACCCATGAGCGCTATCGAATACCGCAACCTTGGCCGTAATGGTGTCAGGGTCTCGCCACTTACCCTGGGCACCATGATGTTCGGTGAGCAGACCGATGATGCGGTCGCAAAGCGGATTGTCGACAAGGCCTTTGAACAGGGCATTAATTTCATCGACACCGCCAACAACTATAACAGCGGAGTATCCGAGGAAGTGGTGGGCCGATTGATCGCGGAGCGTCGTTCGCACTGGGTCCTGGCTACCAAGTTTGGTAACCCTAATCCCGGTGGTCGGGCACCTAATGATCGTGGCGCTTCGCGGCCCAGCATCATTCAGTCTGTGGAATCCAGCCTCAAGCGTTTGAACACCGATTACATCGACTTGCTTTATCTGCATCGCGAGGACGACAGCGTGCCGGTGGAAGAAACCCTGCGTGCGCTGTCGGATCTGATCCGGGCGGGCAAGATCCGATCTTATGGCTTGTCGAACCACCGTGGCTGGAAGCTCGCAGAGTTCAGCCGTACTGCTGATCTTTTGGGCATCGAGCGTCCTGCTGCCACTCAGCCGTTGTACAACCTGGCTAACCGTCAGATTGAAGTTGAACACTTGCCTGCTGCCGAGTACTACGGAATTGGCGTGGTGTCTTACAGCCCGCTGGCACGTGGGGTATTGACCGCCAAGTACGATCCGGGCCAGCCACCGGCTGAAGGTACCCGAGCCGGACGCAACGACCCGCGTCTGCAACAGACCGAATGGCGTGCCGAGTCACTGGATCTGGCTCAGAGAGTCAAGGACCACGCCGCAGCGCGGGGTATTACGTCGGGTCAATTCGCGTTGGCCTGGGTGCTCAACAATAAGCTGGTGACGTCAGCCATTGCAGGCCCGCGTACCGAAGAACAATGGAACGACTACGTGCCTGCGCTGAACTACGGGTTCACGGCCGAAGACGAGGCGTTCGTGAATGAACTGGTGGTCACCGGGCATTCTTCGACCCCGGGCTATAACGATCCAAGTCATCCGTTTCTTGGGCGTCAATCGCGGGTTTGACGATAGCTTTCCAGCGCCTGTATTGCGGGCAAGCACCGCATACAGGTTGGTCATGATTTCAGGCTTATGTTGGACCCGGGGGACCGCTTTCACTCGGGACAATACCCAAGTTGGGAATGTACCGGCCCTTCGCGAATGAATTCGCTTTAATCAAGCAACATGTAACCTAGTGGATTGAAATGCGTTTTCTGTAGGAGCTGCCGAAGGCTGCGATCGCGGTGTGTCAGGATGAATGCTTCGCAGCCTTCGGTAGCTCCTACAGGTCCTATGTTTGCCGCGATACAGCGCGGCGCCATGGACACCGGGGCAGCTCCCACGAAAATTGTGTTTGCATATCACCTGCATGAAGCCACGCTCCTACAGATCGCATATCCCTGTCTGCTGCCTTCTCTCCTTGAAAAATCCAGCTGTAACGCACTGTTTGCAGGCCTCGCGCTTGCGTCCGGCATAAAGCGTCGGTATACAGCGCCCACAAAGGAGCTTTCATGGTTATGTCTTATCGAATGTCTGAGTCACCCGCGCCGAGGTTTTCGCCAAATCTGTTGAGAATTGGTGTGTTGATGGCCTGTGGCGTGGGCAATGGTTGGCTGGCGGGGGCGGCGTGGGCAGAAGAGGGTACAGCCGCAAATAGCGGCGTGCTGCTGGACGCGATCACGGTCAACGGCGAGCAAGACGCTGGCTATCAGACCAGTGAGGCCGCGGTGGGCGGTTTTGGCCCAGCGCCTTTGCTGGACACACCGGCGTCGATTGCCGTAATCACCGAGCAACGACTCAAGAATCAGCAGGCCAGGCTGCTCAGTGAAGTGCTGCGTAACGACGCTTCGGTTGGCGAGAGTTATGCGCCAGTCGGTTACTACGAAAATTTCGTTGTCCGCGGTTTTGCCCTTAATTCTGCCAGCAGCTACAAGATAAACGGCCGGACGATCACCGGCGAACAGAACGTCGCGCTGGAAAACAAGCAACAGGTTGAATTGCTCAAGGGCCTTGCGGGCTTGCAAAGCGGCGTCTCCGAGCCCGGTGGTGTGGTCAATTACGTGAGCAAGCGTCCGGAAGATGTACGTTCCGTCACTGTCTCGACCAATGAGCAGGGTGAGCGTTACCTGGCTACGGATCTGGGTGGCTGGTTCGGCAGCGAGCGGCAGTTCGGTATTCGTACCAACCTGGCGCATGAGGACATTCGTTCTTACGTGGATCACGCCGACGGCAAACGTGATTTCGCCTCGCTGGCGGTGGACTGGAACATCAGCCCAGACAGTCTTTTGCAACTGAATGCCGAGTACCAGAACCGCGAACAGCGTTCCGTGCCGGGTTACCAGTTGCTGGGCGGCACCAGAGTTCAGCATAAACCTGATCCCCGTGATCTGCTGGGCTACCAGAGTTGGTCCAACCCGGTGGGTATCCAGTCGCTGAACCTTGACGGGCTTTATGAGTACCGCTTCAACGATTCATGGAAAGCCAATTTCAGCGCTTCCCGCAGTCGTGTAGTGATCGATGACTACAGCACCTTCGCCTGGGGCTGTTATGGCTCGGCCAGTTGCGCAGGCGTGAACGTCGCGAACTATTTCAGCCCGGAAGGTGAGTACGATATCTCGGACTACCGCAGCCCTGATGATACGCGTCGCAATGACGAAGCCCAGGCCGCAATCAGCGGGCAGTTCGACAGCGGATTTCTCAAGCATGAACTCACGTTCGGAACTACAGCATTCCGCCGTGTGGTGGACCGTCGTGATGCACTCAACGAGTTCATTGGCAGCGGGGTAATCGGCACCGCGCCGGATACTTTCGAGCCATTTTCGGGGGAGGCGGGCCACACTTACCGTCACCTCGACAGCCGTCAGTACGGCCTGTTCGCCACCGACCGGATCAGTTTTAACGAGCAGTGGCAAACCCTGCTGGGCGGGCGGCAAGTTCGCCTTGACGAAAAAACCTATGACGAAGCAGGCGCCACCACCCGCCATACCCAACGGGCGGAGTTTCTGCCTCAGGCGGCACTGATTTACAAACCGCGTCCGGACACTGCGCTGTACATCAGCTACAGCAAAGGCTTGTCGCTGGGCGGCGAGGCGTCCTGGTTCAGCACCAACGCCGATGAGATTCTGCCACCGACCACATCCCGGCAGATCGAGCTGGGGGTCAAGCACGACTGGCAGCGTTTGAGCCTGACCGCCGCGCTGTTCCAGATCACTCAGGACTATCAGTACAACCGTTCCAACGACGACGGGACCTTGACCTATGTGCAGCAAGGCAAGCAAAAAAATACCGGGCTTGAGCTGTCTGCCAATGGTCGGGTGACTTCGAATCTGCAAGTATCGGCCAGCGTCGCCGCAATTCGGGCGCGTGTCACTGGTAGCGGTACCGACGCCTACGACGATCATCAGGCGATCAACGTACCCAAACTGCGTGCCGCCCTGCACGGTGATTACAGTATTCCCGGGTTTAACGGGCTGGCCTTGTTAGGTGGTGTGCAGTACAGCGGCAGCAAGTACGCCAACCGACAAGGCAGCGTGAAGGTCGACGACTATGCGGTGTTTGATATGGGCGGCCGTTACAGCACCAAGGTCGAGGGCTATGACACGGTGCTGCGCCTGACTGTCGACAACCTGTTCGATAAACGTTACTGGCGTGATGTGGGCGAGTCTGCGGGCGACGGCTATCTGTTCCCCGGCGCACCGCGTACTGCGCGAGTGTCGGCCACTGTGAATTTCTGAGGTCAAGCATGGGCAAGTTCTTTATCAGTGGCACGCTGGTGCTATGCGCTGCACTCGTCGGGTGTCAGCAACGGCCACCCGCCAATGATCAACTGGATGCCGTGCTGTGGACGCAGACGTCCATCGAGCACGAGTTGATTTACCGGCAAGTGTTCGACAGCGCCACGCGGCAACTCGATGTCGCACTGGCCGATCCGACCTGGGACGCCTTGCCTCAAGCGCCGCGCAACCTGACCGGGTTGCCGCCAGCGGTGATCGTGGATATCGACGAAACCCTGCTGGATAACATTCCGCTTAACGCGCGGGATATTCGCAACGATCAGGTTTATTCCTATGATCGCTGGAATATCTGGGTGGACGAGGCCAAAGCCCAGGACTTGCCGGGTGCGGTGGGTTTCCTGCAGGCCGCCGCTCAGCGTGGCGTCAAGGTGTATTACCTGACCAATCGGGAGCATTCACAAGTGGCGGCCACCGTGAAGAACCTGCGCCTGCGCGGTTTTCCGGTGGACGATGCGCAGCAGGTTCTGGCGGCGGCGACGCCCACCGGTGGCTGTGAGAAGGACGGCTATGGCAAGACCTGCCGCCGCCAATGGGTCGCCAGCCATGCACGGGTATTGATGCTGGTAGGGGATTCATTTGGTGATTTCATCCAGGCCGACAGCATTAACCTGGCGGCACAACGCAAGGCCGCTGCGCCGTATCTGGCCTGGTTGGGACAGCGCTGGTTCCTGCTGCCTAATCCGACTTATGGCAAATGGTACAGCGCACCTTACGGTGATCAGGAAGATCTGCCGATGACGCGTAAACGCGAGCTCAAACAACAGGCGCTGGATCTCCAGCAATAACAACAACGCTAATGCTTTCCAGGCTGGCGCTTTTTGCCAGCAGGCCGAGGGGCAAACCATGTCAACACTGGAAATAATCGCGGTGCTCATCAACATCATCGGCGTGTGGCTCACCGCCCGGCGCATTCGTTGGTGCTGGCCGGTGAGTGTGGTGGCGGTGTTGTTGTATGCGTGGATTTTTTACGACGCAAAGCTTTATTCGGACATGTTGCTGCAGGTGATTTTTGCCTTCCTTCAAGGCTACGGCTGGTGGTGCTGGAGTCAGGGCGGGCTGGACAATGGCAAGGTGCATGTGGCGCGCCTGCCGCTGCAAACGGCGGTATTGAACCTGATCGTCGGTGCGATGGCCGCTGTGCTGCTCGGCAGTCTGATGGCGCACTTTACCGATGCCGTCGTACCGTGGCTGGACGCATCGCTCACAGCCTTCAGCCTGGTCGCCAGCGTTTGGGCAGCACGCAAATACGTCGCGAGCTGGTGGCTATGGATCGTTCTCGACTGCGTCTATGTTGGCATGTACCTGCATCGCGATCTGGATCTGACCGCCGGGTTGTACGCAGGATTTGTGGTACTGGCGTTCTACGGCTACCGCGCCTGGCGGCGTGATTTGTTGAGTCAGGAATCCCGGCGTGGGGAATTGAGTGCTGGGGCTTGAGTCAGGAAATCACTGGATTGAACTGCATCCTGCAGTCCCCCAGCCATCTGCAATTTTGAGCTGACCCAAACTGTAGGAGCGCACGAGCACCGCGAGGCCGCGAAGCGGTTTATCAGACAGATCGCCATCGCTGGCCTCGTAACCTGCGAGTCAGCGGTAACCTGTGTGATGCGCTGCGCCGATTGATCGTCTAGCATGCGGTCCCGAAAACAATGAGCGCATCCATGCAGAAGTTGCTGAACGAGATACTCGACGAAGTACGTCCCTTGATCGGAATGGGCAAGGTCGCCGACTACATTCCGGCGCTGGGCGACGTGCCTGCGAATCAATTGGGCATTGCCGTATATGGCAACGACGGTGAGCTGTATTGCGCGGGCGATGCCGAGACGCGCTTTTCTATCCAGAGTATTTCCAAGGTCTTCAGCCTGGTTCAGGCCATCGGCCACTCCGGTGAGGAAATCTGGCAGCGGTTGGGCCATGAGCCCTCCGGTCAGCCGTTCAATTCGCTGGTGCAACTGGAGTTCGAACGCGGTCGGCCACGCAATCCCTTCATCAACGCCGGGGCGTTGGTTATCTGTGATATCAACCAGTCACGCTTCGCGGCACCCGCGTTGTCGATGCGTGACTTCGTGCGTCGTCTGTGCGGTAACCCCGAGATCATTTCCGACTCCAAAGTCGCCGAGTCCGAATATCAGCACCGTTCACGAAACGCAGCTGCGGCCTACCTGATGAAGTCCTTCGATAACTTCCACGGCGAAGTTGAAGCGGTCCTGCGCAGCTACTTCCATCACTGCGCCTTGAGCATGAGCTGCGTCGATCTGGCCCGGGCCTTTGGCTTCCTTGCCAATCAAGGCTATTGCGTGCACAGCGGTGAGCAAATTCTCAGTGCTCGACAGACCAAGCAACTCAACTCAATCATGGCCACCAGCGGGCTTTATGACGAGGCAGGCAACTTTGCCTACCGGGTGGGTTTGCCGGGCAAGAGCGGGGTAGGTGGAGGCATCGTGGCCGTAGTGCCTGGACGTTTCACGGTGTGCGTCTGGTCCCCCGAGCTCAATGCGGCAGGCAACTCTCTCGCGGGCATGGCCGCGTTGGAAAAGCTCAGTTCGCGCATCGAATGGTCGGTGTTCTGACCGCGGATTTATCGCTGTTCAGGAAATCTCCGAGCATTCATGCTGTTACGCAGGTCTATTGAATTCGAATCAGCGGCCATGGGGCTGATTCCAATTTTCTGCAGTGCCAGGGGATGCATGCTTTTGAATCGATCATCGCTGCCGGTTTTCGGGTATTCGCTCGACTTTTCTACTGTGCTCAAACCCTTGCTGATCGCGTTCGGCGGGTTGTTACTGGCTGCTTGCGGCACTCAACGCACTCAGCAGGCTCCGGAACTGACGCCGGGGCAAATCCGTGCGCAGATTGTGCGTCTGATGCCCGCTAAAACGCCGGACCGGGAAGGCTGGGCTGCGGATATTCAGACGGCCTTTGCCGCGCAGGAACTGGAACCCAGCACGGAAAACCTGTGTTCTGTATTGGCAGTTACAGAACAGGAATCCACGTATCAGGTCGATCCGGCCGTACCGGGGATGGCGAGAATCGCTCGGGGCGAAATAGATCGCCGCGCCGCCCGATTGCACATTCCGCAGATGCTGATTAACCGTGCGTTGAAAATCCGCTCGCCTGACGGCAAAACCTATGCCGCGCGACTGGAGGCTGCACGCACCGAGAAGGACCTCAGCGCGATCTTTGATGATTTCATCGGCATGGTGCCTTTGGGGCAGACGCTGTTTGGCAGCCTGAACCCGGTACATACCGGCGGGCCTATGCAGGTAAGCATCGCCTTCGCCGAGAAACAGGCCAAGGGTTATCCATACCCGGTTGACGGCACGATTCGCCGCGAAGTATTCAGCCGACGTGGCGGCATGTATTTCGGGATCGCCCATTTGCTCGGCTACCCGGCTGATTATCCGCAGTCGCTTTATCGCTTCGCCGATTTCAATGCCGGTTGGTACGCCAGTCGCAATGCGGCGTTCCAGAGTGCCGTCAGCCGTGCAACGGGCATCAAGCTGGCGCTGGACGGTGACTTGATTCGCTACGACTCCACGTCACCCGGTGCCACCGAGTTGGCGATTCGCTCGCTGGGCAAGCGTCTGGATATGAGCAATTCGGCGATTTTCAGCCAGCTCAAGCAAGGCGATACGCTGGATTTCCAGAAGACTGAAGTGTACGAGCGGGTCTTCGAACTCGCCGAGCAGGCCGCAGGCAAACCGTTGCCGAGGGCGATCCTGCCGGGTATCACGCTGCAGAGTCCGAAGATCACCCGCGACCTGACCACCGCGTGGTTCGCCGAACGGGTTGATGATCGGCGCGAGCGATGCGTGCAGCGGGCAGGAGGTTAGGTTTGTTCCTGCCAACTGACGTCGGTCAATCCCGAGCGTTCCGCATGATGCCTGAGCAGGATAATTTCTTCGGGGGGCGAAGACTGATTGTGCAATACGCCGATACCTGCGTGCAGGCAGGCGTAATACCAGGCATCGGAGTCAGTCATTTGCGAATCAATTTGTACGAACAGTTTTACTTGCCCGTGGATCCTGTAGCGGATCTCGAAGTGTCGGCTAACTGCCATAAAGCGCTCCATGGGTGATAGCGCTATGACACTAGTGGCGTTCTGATAGTTCAATCACTGCGATTGCTGATTTTTCCCTGGGTGTTGGCATCGTGCGTGTCATCAAAGAAGGTGTCGAGTACGCCTTGAAACACTTTGCGTTGAGGTGCAGCGATAGCGAACAGAGTCATGCTTGAGTGGAGCTTCAGATCATCGGGGGAGCCGAATATCTGCCGTGCCGTCCGTTGCAACTGTGGCTCGATGATTTTCGCGCATTGCTCCAGACGTGCTCCGAGGAGTGGATGCGCGAGATAGGCCTGGGCTTCATCCAGGCAGGTAATGGCATACCGACGGGCCATTTCGCTATGACCGAGTCCGGCAATTTGCGGGAAAACGAACCACATCCAGTGGCTTTGTTTGCGGCCGGCGCTGAGCTCTTTGAGCACCTGCTCGAATACCGGGTCTTGCGCATCGACGAAACGCTGCAGGTTATAGGTGTCTTCCATGGTGCACGTCCTCGGGGCTTATGATGTGAGCTTAGCTTTGGAGCGTAGGTGTTGTGCTGCGTTCGCATATTTCACGGTATATCGCATATCCGTGGGAGCGAATTCATTCGCGAAGGGGTCGTAAAACCAATGAAAATTTGTGGTTGAAATACCGCCTTCGCGAATGAATTCGCTCCCACAGGATTTCCACAAACGTTTATCAACCCAGCCATTCAGAGTCCCCCCAAGCATGCCCGTTGTCAGTCGCTTCACTGCTTTTCTCGATCAGGCGCGCCGTGCCATGGGACTGGTCTGGACCACGTCCCGAGGTTTGTCGCTAGGCTTGATCGTCGCCACCTTGATGGCGGGTGTATTGCCTGCTCTGGCGGCCTGGCTTGGCCAGCGCATAGTCGATGCCGTAGTGGCTGCCATGCAGTTGCATGCCGCGGCGGGGGATGCGCCATTGTGGCCGGTGCTGCGTTATGTGTTGATGGAGGCAGGGGTGCTGGCGTTGCTGGCTGGCACTCAGCGCGCGTTGTCCGTGCAGCAATCGCTGTTGCGCGTGCAGCTGGGGCAGAAGGTCAACACGCTGATTCTTGAGAAAGCCCAGACCCTGTCGCTGATCCAGTTCGAAGACTCCGAGTTTTACGACAAGCTGGTGCGGGTCCGTCGCGAGGCTTCCACCCGGCCTTTGGCGCTGGTGACCAAATCCCTAGGCTTGATCCAGAACCTGATTTCGCTGGTCAGCTTCGGCATTTTGCTGGTGCACTTTTCGCCGTGGGCCCTGCTGATTCTGGTGGTCGGTGCCTTGCCGGTGTTCTTTGCCGAGGCGCATTTCTCCGGCGATGCATTTCGGTTGTTCACTCGTCGTGCCCCTGAAAGCCGTCAGCAGAATTACATCGAGACGCTGCTTTCCCACGAAACCTACATCAAGGAGGTCAAGCTGTTTGGCTTCGGTCCCTTGCTGATGCAGCGTTATCGCGACACCTTCCAGCGGTTGTATGCCGAAGACCGTAAGCTCACCCTGCGCCGCGATGGCTGGGGCTTTCTGCTGGGACTGTTGGGCACCAGCGCGTTTTATCTGGCCTATGCGTGGATTGTGATCGACGCGGTGCACGGGAAGATTACCCTGGGGCAGATGACCATGTACCTGGTGCTGTTCAAGCAGGGACAAAGCGCCGTCAGCAGCAGCCTTAGCGCAATCAGCGGACTGTACGAAGACGGTTTGTACCTCGCTGACCTCTACGAATACCTCGGGCAGCCGGTACCGGTGGAAACCGGCCATATCACCGAGGGTGTGCTGCCAGGCAATGGTCTGCGTTTTGAAAGCGTGAGCTTCAGTTATCCCGGCTCCAGCCACGTGACGCTGGAGAACATCGACCTGCATTTGGCGCCGGGTCGCAGCGTGGCACTGGTCGGCGAGAACGGATCTGGCAAGACGACGTTGATCAAATTGCTGACCCGCCTTTATCGGCCCAATCAGGGGCGCATCCTGCTCGACGGCAGCGATCTTAATGACTGGAACGAAGATGCGTTGCGACGGCGCATCGGGGTTATTTTCCAGGATTACATTCGCTACCAGTTTGTAGTCGGAGAAAACCTCGGAGTTGGCGATATCGATGCGTTCGGCGAAGAGAATCGTTGGCGCGATGCAGCCAGCCAGGGCATGGCAGCGGAGTTCATCGAGCGCCTGGACAAAGGCTATGCCACGCAACTGGGTCGGTGGTTTGCAGGCGGGCAGGAGCTGTCAGGCGGGCAGTGGCAGAAGATCGCCTTGTCCCGGGCTTACATGCGCCGTAACGCAGACATTCTCATTCTCGACGAGCCGACCGCTGCACTGGATGCCGGGGCGGAAGCGGCGGTATTTGATCATTTCCGCGAGTACGCCAAGGGGCGTATGACACTGTTGATTTCGCACCGGTTCTCCAGTGTGCGCAACGCCGATCATATCGTGGTGCTGGATCAGGGCAGGGTACTGGAGCGGGGCGATCACGCCAGCCTGGTGGCTGCGGGTGGCCGCTATGCCGAGCTTTTTGATCTGCAGGCGCGGGGGTATCGGTAAGAGATTGAAAACCCTCTACCACTGTGGGAGTCGCCCCGGTGTCCCTGACACCACGCTGTCGCGCAGCAAACACGGACCCTGTAGGAGCGCGCTTGCCCGCGATTCGGTCTGTCAGTCGATGAATA